>JAFDHQ010000047.1 GCA_019308685.1 Deltaproteobacteria bacterium | reverse complement strand
GACCGGGTTTAGAGGTCTATGGTGGCATATATCAGACGAGATCTATGAGGAATACAATGTGAAACCCAATGACAAGATTTCCGGTAAACTGCTCAAAGTTTTTGCGGGTCAAACAGGCAAATTGACCCACGAGCCTAATGAAGACTTTGAGTGGGACCTGTCCAAGGAATCCGGCCTTGCGGTTTTGCTGCCGCCTAAGGTTATCGTCGCGTATGAGCTCACAGAATTTCACTTCCTGGAGTTGATCATCAATAAAATCAATGACCAGGAAGTCTGGCCCGGCGAAGATAGGACGAGCGTAAAGATGTGGCCCGAGGATATGATGAATTTAGATTTTACGATTGATTACATTCCACCGGTCATGTAATAATTAAAATTGGCACTTCCCCCGTGCCTCTGCTGTCAGAGGCGGGGGGAAGAAATAATACTGTACTATTACCATCCCCCTTTTCGGTTTTTACCGCAAAGGGGGATTTTTTTGTGAATAATCTTGATTTTTACAGTCTTTGTATTTATTAATCCATCTTAGACAATTCGTAGCGAATTTTTTGCCACAAAGTCACAAAGACACAAAGCAAATTTTTTATATGTTTTTCTTTGTGTCTTGGTGCCTTTGTTGCGAACAGCAAGAATTTTATAATAAAAAACAGTAAGTTCAGAATTAAGCAGGTAACATTTAAACCATCACAAAGGAAATTTAGATGACCGAAGAAACTAAAAAAACCAAAGAAGAAGAAATGGAAGAAGCTATCAAGGAATTAAAGCAGCAGTATCCTTCCGTGGCAGAGCAGCCAAAACACCCGGGTTGGGTCACCCTTGCCGAGGTTTTTAATAAAGCAGAAACCACACAGAAGATAGATCCGATCTTTGAAAATATGGTATTTATGCTGGGATATGATTTTTCCTCAAACATATACGTGGTGAAAGGGGATTATCTGACCATCGTGGATCCTGGAAACGATTATACGGCATTTATGGCGCTTTTCGATCTGGATTATAACCTGGAAGACATTAAAAAAATCGTTCTCACCCACGGTCACCGGGATCATGCCATGGGTATCTTCGAACTGTTAAATTATCCCACGATTATGGAGAACAAAGACATAGAGATTATCATCCATGAAAAGGGTCCTGAGGGGTTCAAACAGATGATAGAAGAAACCGATTTTCCCTTTACCCTGGTTAAGGGAGGAGAAACTCTTGATCTTGGCGGCTCTGAATGGGAAGTGATATCTACGCCCGGCCATACCATGGACGGCATATCTCTTTATCATGCGCCCACGAAAACCGCTTTTACCGGCGATACCATATTGCCTTACGGCATGGCCGATGTTGACGATAATGCCGGAGGCCGGCTGGACCATTACCTGTTTAGTGTCAAGAAATTACTCAAAACAGACATTGAAAATATTCTGCCCGGGCATGGTGTCCCGGTGGTTTCCGCGGGGCAAAGGGTCATGGAGGTGGCTTACGAAGGCATCATGGCGAAAATCCTTGAAATCGAGGGTAACATTTCATGGATGGATGTGGCGCCGCAACTGGTTCAAAGGGGGCTTTTGGAAGAAGCGGTCTATTGTTGTGATAAGAAACTTGTCGGCGATCCTGAAGACTTAATGGCGCTTCAGCTTAAGGCTTACTGTTTGACCGATATGGGGCGCAACCAAGAGTCCATCGAGCTTCTTGATCAAATTCTGGCAAGGCAAAGCAACAATCCCCATGCCCTATTGGGAAAGGGTCATGCCTTGCTGGGGATGCAACAATTTGAAGAAAGCCTGCAATACTTTGATGATGTTCTTAAAATCAACCCAGATATTAAGGAGGCGCATATATACAAAGGCATGGCCCTCTATTTTCTGGGTAAATACGATGAGGCCATGGATATAGAGATTTTTAGAACGGAGTTTGCTGAAAAATTTAAAGATCAGCTTGATCAACAGAAATAGCCGGTAAAAATTCTTTTTCCCTGTAACCACGCTTCAGTGGCGTTTGGGATTTTAAAATAATCTCTTATGGCCTCTGCCATAAACAAGAGATCGGACTGGCACCCCATTTCCATACATTGATTCACCAGGTTTTTCTGAACCCTTTGAAAAATATCACGGATATGGTGATAACATCTGAGTCTGGCCATATGATCTCTGGACTCAAACACGTTTTTACAGTGCTCTGCATCTATGGAAGTGCAGGTCCGACATACCACGGGCCTGACCTTATACACCATGCACATCCCGTCTTTTAAAAAGATGCAGGGCAATTCATACCGGATCAATGCGATTTCATCCGGGGTCTTATCTTTTGTTACGTCAACAACATGTTTGATTCTGTGAATCAGCCCTTGTTTCTCGTGATCCATAAAGGTCTGCTCGATATGATGTCCGATAAGAAGGGCCTCCGGGGGCGTCACAACCGGATGGTTAAAGCAGCAATAGTGGCATCCGATTTTACACGCTATCGGTTTGGGCAGAGATTCATGTGATGTAAATGTCAAAATCGCCCGGTCCGTCCTATCCAATGCCGCAGAAGCAAGCCCCAACACTTTATTGTTAAAATCTTCCATGCTTTTTATGTTTAAATAGATTGACACAAAATTGCAAATCTTTTTAGATTTTAGAGGTTCCAAACTTTAGTCGTGTAAGAATTATTCTATTTACAAAAAAGGAGCAAATTATGGCGCGTTATAAACAAGGTCTTGCCTTTCTTTATATTGACAAAGTTAAAGACGTTTCCCAAAGGCTTCAGTTCATAAAAGATGTAATATTTGGGTTATTAGATTTTTCTTCAGGTTACTCGGCTAATATTTCTATAATCGGCGGGATAACATTGGTGGCGATGTCGGTTCGAGAGCCGCCCCCTAAAACCACTTCCAGACGGCCCTCAGATACTTGTTCGGCGGTGTTTTTCATAAAGCGGGCAATTTCCTGATAACAGCGGCCGCTTAACCCCAGGCTGCCGTAATCGCCCCGGTGGGTATCAAATCCGAAATACCAGAAGATCAGGTCGGGCTTAAAATCTATAACCCGTTGATAGAATTCGATTTTTACGTTGTCGGCATATTCCTCGTCTATATTGTCGGCGGTGTCGCCCCTGCCCCAGAATCCCCAGGGGCTTCCCGGCGCGCGGATGTCAACTTTCGTGCCGTCCGGTGACTCGTACTCCATCCCGCAGCAGCAGACGTGGAGAACATCAGGATCGTTTTTGAGCAGATCCCGGGTGCCGTCTCCATGGTGGGCGTCCGTGTCCATAATTGCAAACCGTTGGATATTATGAATTTCACGGAGATAGGTGATGGTAATGACCACATCGTTAAAGCAGCAATACCCGCCAAAATAATCTCTTCCTGAATGATGTCCCCCTGCACCGATAAGGGCAAATGCATTATCGATTTCCCCGGTGCAGACCTTTTCTCCAGCCAGTACCACGCCGCCCACCGAATGCCATGCGGTTGAGCAGAGATGGTCTGCCTCCACACCCCGGATCAGTTCCGGAGTGTGCACTTTCAGTATCCACTCCTCTTCTATGGGGGGTGATTCATAGAGGATAACATTATCCCGGGCGAGAAGGTGATCAATGGCTCCGGGAAAATCTTCCAGGCGTGCTCCCCGAGTGAGATAGCTCCTGCGGCTAAAGCTGGGATGGTAAAACACGCCGGTTTTTTTCATATATTTTTCCTATTAAAAATCAGAAAGGGCGGGCTTCCCCAAAACTTTTAGATAAGAGGTGTCATTCAGAAACGAAATAATCCATTGATCGTCTTTATGCGTAAAAAGGTTGGTGCTGGCAGTATCCTGTTGAATTCGCCAAAAATTCTTGTTTTCGATTCCCAACATGCTGCAACAAATCACTTTGTTTGGCACCCGATGGGCGACCAAAGCGATGGTTTCATTTTGATGTTTTTCAATTAGTTGGTTTATGGCTGCCATGGTCCGGGTGCGGACCTGTTCCAGGCTCTCTCCATTGGGAAAGGTGACCTTATGGGGTTCCCGGAGCCAAAGCGTATAAAGATCCGGATATTTTTTCCGTACGTCATCAAGGCTCACCCCTTCCCAATCGCCGTAACTGATATCGATAATGGCTTCAAGAGGAGTGACCGGGATGTTTTGAAATTTGGCTATATTTTCAGCCGTTTCCATAGAACGGGAAAGGGGACTGCTGTAAATGGCGTGAATGGTTTGATTTTTTAACGCTTCACCGGCCAGATGCACTTCTTTTTTTCCGGTGTCATCCAGAGGAATATCCATACGTCCTCTAAATACTTCCTCCAGATTCCAGGCGGTTTGGCCATGGCGAACAAGGTATACTTTGGTCATGTTCGGCGTCTAAATTCCTTTGATTTGCTGATGAAGTTCACGGGTTTTTTCCATGCGGGCCCGGTCACGATCCTGTGCCAGATGACGAATACTCTCATTGGCATCCGACATTTCCGGATCTGCGGCATTTTTTCCCTTCATATATCCGTCTATGAGCAGGCGGTATGCATGTATCATTTCTGAAATCAACGCTACCGGATATTCGCGTCCCTGTACTTTTAGGGTTTGCAAACCCAGATCAACATATTGTTTCAGTTCTTCACCCCTGACGGCAAAGGCCACATTCGGCCTGCGGCGGATTTTTTCATTTATCTTGGCGATTTCCTCAACACTCTTTTTTTTGCGCCGCATGAGTTTTTCACGCTGAGCCTCAGTTAACAGGCAGAACCGAAAGCAACTGCCGCTTCTGTCCGGCCAACCCTCATATTCAACGATTTCATTGCCGTCTTCATCATGGTGAATTTTTTTGATATATGAATCGTTGGTGAACTCGTGAAACAGGCAATTGCCCACACCACCGATGCAGCGGTTGCCATGAATCAGTATTTCAGTCAAAACACCGACTTCATCAGCTGTTTTTTTAAACTTTCTCAATTTTTCCACGGTGTCGATTTCGGTACTGGCAACAATCTGTGTGGCGCCGGCGTCACGATAATATTCCATCTGTTCCCGGGTCTGGATATTACAGCCCACACTGGCGTGAATGACCAAATCCGGATAGTTCCGTTTAATAAGCCGCATGAGTTCAGGGGTTTTGACAATAACCCCTTCTACGCCATATTGTGCCCATTTTGCAACTTTACTCAACACGCGGATAAAATGTTTTTCCTGTACTTCCGCGTTAATCGCGACTCTAACTTTGCCCCCATGGTCGTTTCCAATTCGCACCGCATCCTTAATCGCACTGTCTTCTAGTTCCCAAACGCATTTTCTGCGACTGAAACCTTTTGCTCCCACATATACGGCATTGGCTCCGCTGCCAAATACGGCATTCACCATTTCAAGACTGCCGCCAGGAGCCAGCAATTCGTTCATGGTATTGAACCCTCCTTACTCTTAAACCGGCTTTTTTCTATTTACCGGTCCTAAATTTAAATTGCAGAGGATGCAAGTGATAATTTCAAAAATATTGTGACAATAAATAATACAAATTTTCAAACATTATAAATTATGCCTTAAAGCACTTCTTGTCAAGGAAATTATAGGCGACTGGATGGAAACCAATTAGTGACCTGCATTCGTCATGATATCGTGTAACCGCTCCGCTCGCAGGCAAAAGGCTTCCAATTGCGCATGTATTACCTGAGGAAACGGAGACCCGTCACTTTCAATGGCCAGAAAGGGAAGGTCTTCCACGCCGTCAAGGATTGTCTTAAGCTGTCTGTTTTTCGGGTCTGTCGCCAGTTTGGCCTTACTGTTCATGGTTTCGGTAAGAAGGGCTTCTGACAGCCGGTTGGGCATACAACCGAACGGACCAATGGCGATTACACCACAAGCATCTGAAACTATTTCGGAAATTGCGCTTCCCACGGTAAGGATGGCCTCGCCGGTCAGATTGGGGGACAGGTACGGTAAGGCGTTTTTTATGACCTTCTTCACATTAAAGGGCTTCGCATGAATGAGGCCCGAGCGTGATAACATAAATTTAATCTGCTTTTCGTATCGGGCCATAAACGTCTTTCTGATTGTGAAGTTCAGCTTATCCCTTAGGGTCATTGTGTGATCGGAAAGACCATTATCCATCAGATAGTGACAGTATAACAACCATTCGATGGACGATGCACAGACTGAAGCAAACCCTTTTTCTGCAAGATGTTCCATTATGTATTGGCGCGACAAACCGTCCCGTCGAACAAATATTTCCCCAATCAAAGCGATGGTGGGTACTTCTTCGGGCGGAAGCTTCATGGGAATGCGGCTGAATCTTTCACCGGTTCGGGAGAGTTGTTTCTCCAGAACGGAAAATTCGCCTTTTTGGAGCGCTTTGAGTATCAAACCCCACTCTTCTTTGAATACCCTCATTGCCGTTTCAGTATCTGTGGCGTTCGCAAGGATCATGGAACGGATATCTTCCATGAGGTCGGAAACGATGGTTCCCCACCATGCATTTCTCTGGAAATTATCCCCCAGGCCTGCATATGAATCCTCTGATGTGGGTGAAAACATTGCAACATTTTTAATTTCACGTCGTTTAACCAGGTCTTCCATGAAAATATAGTATTGGCCAAAACGGCATGGGCCGGAGGTCGTGGGCATAAAGTAAACCAGCACCTCATCATCTCGTTTTCCGTTGTTTATGTAGTTCAGGAGCGTTCCCGTGGTAAGTATCAGGGGAAGACATTCCTTGCAGGAGGTATTTGCACGACCCAATTTCAACACCTCTTCCCCGGATGGCGGGTGGGCCACCGTGTTAATACCTAACCCCCGAAATACCGCTGCCATTGACTCTGTGAAAATTTTACCCATGGACGGTAACAGAAGTGTCACCCGCGGGTTGTTCAGGCTCAACGCTTCTCCGTCAGATGTAATGACCTTTGCGAATTGGTTATCAAGAATTGTCCGGGCCGGAATAAAGGTCCGTTTCTTTTGGACAATCTGTTTTTGATCCAAGAGCTGTCGGTATGTCGCAATAATGTCCAGAAACGCTTCGACCCGAGTTTCCAAACCGGCGTCTGCCGTGTGGCTGTCCAGTTCAAGCGTTAGGGAAGGCTTTCGATCCATGATATCCCTGAAATATCCGATGAGAAAGGAATCCGGACCGCAGGAGAAATTGGTAATAAAAGTACCGAACAATTGAGGATGCCTTTTGACGAACCTGGTGGCTTTCATGATGAGCTGCCCCATGCCCCAGTACATATGGCGCTTGGTTTCTTCAGTATCTAAGGTCAGAAAATCTAAAGGTATTATCATAACGCCTCTTGATGCAAGCTTATGGGGAATGCCCATGTGTGCTTCTTCAACAAACCCATTGTAAGGCCGGGCAAAAATGACCACCGCAATTTGTTTCGGGTCGGCTTCAAGTTCTTGAAGCGCCTTTTGCCCGATCTTTCTCATTTCGGTCAGGCATGCCACCTGCCGGTCGAGTGCCTTGTGAAACGCTTTTTGAGCCTCCTTTCGGCCAATTCCCATATGAACCGCAGTTTCAACCAGGGGTTTCCTGGCCGTAACCAGTCCCCCTTTCAGATCCAAAAGAGGACTCAAAACTTTTGTTCCGTTTTTCTTCAGATCCTCAAGTTTATCTTTAAATGCCGTTCGAAGATAAAATGGCTCGCCTTGGGCCAAGGGACAAATCTCTGCGGCTGAGTGTCCATCTTGGGCCGGAACCGATTTGAAGTGGGGCAGAAAAATGAAATTCGGAGGATCTTTCATTTCAATCAGCGAATAAAAGAAACCATGTGCCAATTCAATGGGATAACATAAGGAAGCGCCGATACGATCAATTCCTTTTTGAGAATAATCGTCAGGTACAACCGGCTTAAATCCCAGTTCGGTAAAAAATGTTGAATAAAGAGGATAGTAAGTGTTAACCAAAAAGCTCCTGTTAAACCCTATTTTCCCCCGAAATTTCTTAATTTTGCCCTTGGATGATTGACGATCGGATTCCGGGGCAAACGTTGTACCGTACTTTTCGAAGACCAGTTGCTGGCGGACACGAATCAGGTCCAAGTCTTGAACATTGTAGGTTATCTTGTGCCGCAAATTGTAGTACCGGTTACAGGCGCCGCCGAAGGGATATTTGATTCCCTCAAGCTCTATCATGGCAATTTCACACCGTCGGTCACACTTTTCTTTGCCGCCTTTGCAGATAAAAGATTTGCCGTATGTAACCTCTCTATCTGAAAGAACTCTCAGATCGAAGGAGCTTTTTTCCATCAACCCCATTTCAATTCGCTTTTTGATCTCAAGGGCGACCCCAAAAGCTCCCATCAGGCCGGGCTCCGGCGGAACGATGATGGGTTTACCCACAAGGGAGGCCATGGCCAGAGGGATTGCCCGGTTGTAACAGACGCCGCCTTGCATGAACACTTTTTTACCTACCGGCCGGTTCCCTTTGACCCGGTTTGAGTAGTTCATGCATATGGAATAGACCAGTCCGGCAACAATATCCTCATGTTTGACTCCCTCGTGAATGGCATTTTTTATATCGGAAGCGATAAATGCAGCACACTGGTCGTTGAAGTTGGGCGGATGATTTCCCTTAAGTGCAATATCTGCAATATCTTCCATTGCCACACCCAGTGTCTCTAATGCGGATTCTTCCAAAAACGATCCGGTTCCGGCCGAACAGGCTTCGTTCATGGCATAATCTGAAGCCACACCGTTCGTGATGTATGTGTATTTGGCGTCTTGCCCACCGATTTCAAAGATCGTGTCCACCTGTGGATCAAAATATACGGCAGCGGCGGCATGGGCGATGATTTCGTTGATCACACCGTCCGTGAGTGCATGCAGACCGGCAATTTGACGACCGGAGCCGCAGACGCCCAGCCCTTCAATGGATATTTTCGAGGGATCAACAGTTCCGTCAATCTGACTCAGAATAGAACGATAACACTGCCGGGAAGCCCCAACCGGATCGCCGCTGGTACGCAGATAAACATCCGCCAGGAGGGCATGGTCCGCTTTTCTCAGAAGAATCGCTTTGGTAGTGGTGGAACCCACGTCGAGCCCGAGGATGCAGGTGTCGCCCGGACGGATATTTCCTTTTTCAATGGTTTTGAATTCCACGATGTCTTCAAAATTTTGCAAGGGAGGAAGCGTGTCAAATGATGCAGCTTCCTTACTGAACAACTCAGATGTGCCGGGGAATTTGTCGGTTTCGTGTTCCAGCCCCCAGAGAGCGGCACCCAGCGCTTCAAAATACGGCGCTTCCGAGGGAATAATCAGACCGGGGATCTCCATACGCAGACGCTCTATCATCATATGATTGCGAGCTGTCCCTCCGGTGATCATAATGTTCTTTCTTTCCACCTTTTTTAACAGCTCTAAAATTTTCTTTGCCATCATCTGGCAAAGACCGGCGGTTACTTTTGCTTTGGGAATTCCTTTATTGGTGGCGTGGGTACAGTCAGATTTGCAGAAAACCGAACAACGGCCGGAAACGGGATACGGTTCTATGGAAGTGGCCCACTGGGCGGCCTCTTTAAGGGATACATTCATTCTTCGCAGTTGCTGAAGAAAAAACTCTCCGGTTCCCGAAGCACATTTGTTTCCGGTTAAAACGTTGGATATCTGTCCCAGACGGTTCAGAACATATACCATAAAAGTTTCCCCGCCTGCAGAAACCACAGCAGGACACGATACGTCCGGAGGTTTGACAAACCGATAGGCGTATTCCACGGCTTCAGGTTCGGGTATTGAGGAAAATGTTACAAACTTTCGGAATTTTCTGCCGGTGGCCGAGATACGATCAAATGAATTCAGGTCGAGATTTTTGAAGGCCGACAGCAGTGTCCGTTTGGGATCTCCCTCATGCGGATGCAGCGAATATTCGACCAGTCGAGGGGGTTTTTTCTCTGGCGTAAGGATTCCTTCATGAAGATTCTGTTCCTGCTCGACCTGAACAATGGAAACAGTGGACGCCCCGAGGCAAAGCCCCAACGATCTTATCTTTCCGGGAATAAGCCTTTTCCGATGAGATTGCCTCTGTGAAGCTTCATATTCCATTGGAAGTTACAAATCCAAAAGAGAAAACAGCATTGCTCTGAAACAACCAAAATTGTGCAAAAAAGTTTTCAGACGGAGTGAGAGTATAAATAAAACTGGTTTGGGTGTCAAAGAAAAATATCAATTTATCGAAAAAACACAGCCTCAACCGTATACATTCGTTGGCAGGGCTCATCCCGCCCTGGCCGGAGAATGTTGAAATTTCAAGACGATCTAATTAATTCTTGTCTCTGAGTCTATTCCATGGTATTTGCGTGACGTTAACGACATCTTTTATATAAAATATTTGTCAACAAGAATATTCAGAAGGAGGCATATTAAATGGTACGATTAAGCAGGATCGCCGGAATAATTCTGGTTCTGGTTCTCGGATTCTTGGTCCAGTCAATTTTTTCTTTTGCAGACAGTATCGACAGCCCGAGAAAAGCGGTTGTTCAATTCAGCAAGGCATATTTTAAGCTCGACAAATCCATGGCCAAAAGAATCTGCAAGAAACGGCTGGCATCTGAAGATGTCGATGTTATCGACCAATATATCTACCTTACGGCCAAAGAGGCCAAAGAGAGAGGTTTTGACATCAGTTTAATGAAAAAAAAACTTTATGATGTAAAAACTGAAACCATATCCAAAAAAGATAATGAAGCACAAGTTCGGCTAACCGGAAAAATAAGAGTTTCCATAAATCCGGGTTATACAATCGTCGCTAAATTATTCAACATCGGGGCAACCCATGAGGTTGACGAAATCTTTAATGTTATAAAAGAAGATGGTAAATGGAAGGTTTGTGGCAACCTTTTTTCTTTACTTTCTCTTAGTGTGTGACTGTTGGCGAAAACATGAAGCTTATATATGCTCGTATTCGTAAGAAAGCTCTACAGATTATCTCCCGTTATCCTTCTCCTGATTTTTATCAAGACCATTTTTCGTCATATGAATTATCCGGTCAGTATTTTCAAACAAATCCTTTCACTGTTCAGTTACGGGCCTTTGTCGCCCGGCAGTTAGAAGATGACTTTGGACACGGCCTTGATCACGCCGTAAAGGTAGCTGTGGATGCCGGTGCCTTGATGATTATTGAGAACAAATTTACAGGATCTTCCAATGACGTCATAAATCGCAGAGTCATTCTTGTCCAATGTGCTGCGCTTCTCCACGATATCAAGCGAAAACAAGAAAATCACGCTGTTAAGGGAGCTGCCTATGCCAGAAAAGTTTTAAAAGAATATCCCTTTGATACTGACGAAATCGAGGACATTTGTCTGGCCATTCGAAACCATGAGGCCTTCAATAATGCTGTAAAATCAAATACTTTACAGGGTTCTCTGGTTTCCGACTGCCTTTATGATGCCGACAAATTTCGGTGGGGGCCTGACAATTTTAGCGATACCGTGTGGAAAATGGTGACGTTTTTTAAAATTCCTATTGTGAAATTTATGGAACTTTATCCCGGTGGAATGGAAAAAATTGCTAAAATAAAGCACACATTTCGTACGGGGACCGGAAAAAAATACGGTCCCCAGTTTATTGATATCGGACTTGCCATCGGTGAAGAATTGTTTGATTTTATTAATATCGAATTTGCAGATTTGTTATAGGCCGCTGGTTTATGAGATTTGCCCGATGAAAACAGTATCGCCAAAAACTGATAACCTGAGCACAACAGTTTTGCTGCGTATCCCATTCATTATTTCGACAATTGTAACGATCTTCATATTCAGCAAAAACATCGAAGCCGCAGAAAAAAATTTTCCTTTTTATCCGGGTGAGAAACTGACCTTTCAGCTAAAATGGACTCTTATACCGGCCGGAGAAGGCATTTTGGAAGTCCTTCCCATAGAAACCATAAATGGTGTTAAAGCATACCACTTTGTTTTGACGGCCAAATCTAATTCATTTGTCGATTTATTTTATAAGGTTCGAGATCGGATAGATGCCTATACAGACATTGAAATGAACCACACAATCCTGTATAAAAAAAAACAACGCGAAGGGAAAACCCAAAAAGATGTGGGCGTTGTATTTGAGAAAAGCAAAAATGCTAAAATCCAAGTATGGGTTACCGCAGACAAACGGCGAATGCCCGTAAAAATAAAAAGTAAAGTCGTGGTTGGAAGCTTTGTGGGAGAACTTGTTTCGGCCACAGGTCTCGAAAAGTAGGATTGCCACAATTCTCATTTATGGATGGACACTTACTCTATCAACTCCAAGAAATAAAACTATGACAAAAATATTGGTTATCAGCAATAAAGAGAATGATCTCATTGTTATTTCCACGTTATTAAACAAATTCATTTCTGACTGTCAGGTGATAACGGCCCCCTCGGGTCCCCAGGGAATGGAAAAAGCAAAGAATGAAACATTCGATGCGATTATACTAGATATTGAAATGCCGGAAATGGACGGCTATAAGGTCTGTAATCTGCTGAAATCTGACGAAAAGACTGAACACATCCCGATCATTATGATTGCGGGGGTTAAGTCGGATTCCATAAGTCTTATTAAAGGGTTAGAGGCCGGAGCCGATACTTTTCTGAAAAAACCCTTCAACGAAATTGAATTAACTGCTCAGATCAATATGGCATTTCGAATCAATGAAGCAGAAAAAGAAAAGATCATACTTAAAGAAAAGCTTCAACGGGCCCGGAAGATGGAGGAAATTGGATCTTTGGCAGCCGGTATTGCACACGAATTAAACAACGTACTTTTCCCGATAATCGGATACTCTGAGATAAGCATGTACAACCTGCCTGAAGATAGCGGGATCAGAAACAACCTTGAAAAAATCCTCGAAGCGGCCGATCGCGCGAAATACCTCGTTCAACAGATTTCTGACTTACAGTCATCAGGACGATCAAAAAAAAAAGTAACTGAATTTAATAATGGTGTTTAGACCGTATACCGCGAGATCGTTTCTTGAAGTGGATTCAAAACCTCCCCTCAGGCCCAATTCCTGTGTTGGACCGAGGGATTCAACACTCGAAATATTACATATATATTCCTTCGTTTGAATCCCTGGGTCCGCCTTGACTTTGAACCTGATTGAAGGTTTTGAAACCACTTCTAAATAGTATTATTTTCTAATTATTATCTTTTCTAATATTCCCGCTATAAGGCGTATCAGGAAGTTTTACCTTCAAAATCACACAAATCATAAAGGGGACATGGGGAACAGCCGGGCTTTCTCGCTTTGCAAACAGATCTTCCAAAGTAAATCAGTTGTAAACAAAGGTCATTCCATTCATTTTTGGGAATGATTTTCATCAGATCAAACTCGATCTTTATGGGATCATGGTTTTCTGTGAGCCCGAGTCTTTTCGAAATCCTTGCGACATGAGTGTCCACAACAATTCCCGGAATACCAAACGCAGCGCCAAGAACCACATTGGCGGTTTTGCGTCCCACCCCGGGAAGTGTAACCAATTCATCCAATGTTTTCGGAACGTCACCGTTGTATTTTTCTATAAGACGTGCAGCACATTTTCTGATATTTCTGGTTTTGTTGCGAAAAAAACCTGTGGGTCGAATCAGTTTTTCAATGGTCTCAATGGATGCATGGGCAAAATCCTCGGGAGTTTTCAGTTTGTTAAATAAATCTTTTGTTACGCTGTTGACCTGTTTGTCCGTACACTGAGCGGACAGTATGGTTGCCACAAGCAGTTCAAAAGGGTTCCTGTAACGTAACCGGGTCTTGACATTCGGAAAGGTGGCTTTTAGTATTTTACGAATTATAGCAATCCGGTCTTTATTTTTTTTCAGCATCTTTTTTTATTATCGACTAAAACGTTAGACGTGTTTTGTATTTATTTTTGAATTTTCGTATAGCATGAATTTATCTTCAAGAAAAGTGCGCGCTTTGGGCCTTTGCTCGGGCGGCCTCGACAGTATGCTGTCCGCGCTGGTTTTGCGAAAGCAGGGGATAACCGTTGAATGGGTAAGTTTTGAAACACCGTTCTTTTCATCTGAAAAGGCTCGGCGGGCATCAATCCTTACCGGAATACCGTTGTTGGTCAGGAATATCACCCCGGTTTATCTAAAAATGCTGAAAAGTCCTCGTTGCGGTTATGGAAAGCACATGAATCCTTGCATGGACTGTCATGCGTTAATGTTCAGGCTGGCCGGTGAAATAATGAATCAAAATGGATTGGATTTTCTTTTCAGCGGCGAGGTGCTCGGACAGCGCCCCATGTCCCAGAATAAGCAGTCTCTTCGTTATGTGGAAAAACAGTCCGGTTTCGACGGCTACATACTACGCCCTTTGAGTGCAAAAATGTTGCCCATAACCTTACCTGAAAAACAAGAGTTGGTCAACAGGGAGCTGTTGCTGGACATTTCAGGAAGATCTCGGAAATCCCAGATAAAACTTGCTGAAGAATTCGGAATTATGAGCTATCCTTCTCCTGCGGGCGGCTGCTTACTCACCGAGAAAAGCTATTCCTCTCGGCTAAAGGATCTTTTTAATCACCAGGATTCCTATACGGAAGAGGAACTTCATCTTTTAAAATATGGGCGACATCTTCGCCTGAGCAAAAATACTAAAATAATCGTTGGTCGAACCCTTTCCAGGCCCCACCGTTCTCATGCCAACGATTGGCGGCAAAGAAATGATGATTTTGGCGGCATCAATATGTGCAGGCTACAGCAAGGCTCCGGATGCCGAACCTGTCGAAGTTGGTGCGGTAACCCCTAAAGGATTTGAAATATTCAAGGTCATCCCTATCCCGCCGGCCCATATCAGGCATTTTTTAATATAGCACCTGGCTCGGATGACACTCGGCCCCGAGCGGCTCATTTGCACATCTAAGATCCCGGGATTGAATTTGCTCCGAGTTGACCGCAGGCAGCGGAAATATCCTGGCCTTTGCTGTAGCGTATGATGGCTGTATAATTGTTTTTATTAAGGATTTCTTTGAAGTTAAGAATTGCAGATTCTTGAGGCCGGTTAAACTCACTCCCTTCATATTCATTAAAGGGAATAAGATTTATTTTTGCACGTATGGGTCTCAGCAACTTAACCAGACGTTTTGCATCTTTTATTGAGTCGTTTATTCCCTTTATAAGAATATATTCGAAAGTGATTCTACGGCGGGGTAATAAAGGATATCCGGCACATGCATCCAGCAGTTTTTCCAGAGGGTATTTTCGATTTATGGGCATCAGCATATTACGGGTCTTGTTATCTGTAGCGTTTAAGGATATTGCCAGATTAACGGATGTATCACGTCCCAGGTTAGAAAGCTTTGGAACTATACCCGCTGTAGACAAGGTCAGCCTGCGGCTTGAAAATCCAAGTCCGTAATTGTTGTCTGTAATGGTATTGATGGCGCTGACCACGTTGCTGTAATTTGCCAGCGGTTCACCCATTCCCATGAGCACAACGTTGGTAAGACGCTTTGGACCGTCAAGACATTTTGAAACGTCGCGCACCTGGGCAATAATTTCACCTCTTGTGAGATTTCGCACCCAGCCGCCTCTGGCGGTCAGGCAAAATCGGCACCCCTGTGCGCAGCCTACCTGGGTTGATATGCAAAGCGTATAATGATCTTTTTCAGGAATCAGTACACTTTCGACATATTTTCCGTCGTTGAGTTTAAAAAGATATTTTTTGGAACCATCTTGTGATATCTCGATTCGGGCTTTTTCAAGTCGGGCAATAGAAAAATGGCGTGAAAGGAGTTTTCTGATTTCTTTGCCCACATCGGTCATTGTATCGAACGTGTCTGTCTGGCGAAGATAGATCCACTTCAGGATCTGAGTAGCACGATAAGGCTCAAGCCCCTTGCTTTGGAGCCATAAAACAAGTTGGTCCTTTGAGAGCTCTTTAATGTCGGTTTTTTTTGATCTTGACATAATATTATTTTACTATTATTCTTAAGGATTTCAATGAAAACATAACAGGTATTTTTATGTTTGACAACCTCAGCGATAGGCTTAATTCCGTATTTAAAAAGCTCAAAGGGCACGGCAAATTAACAGAAAAAAACATCGAGGAGGGATTAAAAGAAGTCAGGATGGCTCTCCTTGAGGCGGATGTCCATTACAAGGTCGTAAAAAAATTTGTTGGAGATATCAAAAAACGGGCCCTGGGTCAGGAAGTTATGGCAAGCCTGACGCCCGGTCAGCAGGTTGTAAAAATAGTTGACCAAGAATTGACGGAACTTATGGGGGGCCGTCTCGAGGATTTGAACCTGTCGGGTTCCCATCCGATATCGGTCATGCTGGTGGGTTTACAAGGATCCGGCAAAACCACAACAGCCGGTAAACTTGCCGTTTATTTGAGAAAAAAGGGGAGGAAGCCTTACCTTGTTCCTGCGGATATTTATCGTCCGGCTGCCATTGATCAGTTGAACAAGCTGGGTGATCAGCTTGCCGTTCCGGTATTTCCATCCAACCCGGAAAAGGATCCGGTTAAAATCTGCCAGGAAGCAAGGACTGCAGCACATAAAGAACTGTGTGATACGCTGCTGATAGACACCGCAGGGCGGTTACATATCGACGAAGAGTTAATGACTGAACTTTGCCGTATCAAGGATGCGGTAAAGCCGTCTGATATTCTCCTTGTGGCGGATGCCATGACAGGACAGGATGCTGTCAATATCGCCGAATCGTTTAATAATACCCTTGATATTGGAGGTATTGTTCTCACAAAAATGGACGGTGATGCCCGCGGCGGAGCCGCGTTATCCATCAAATCAGTAACAAGTAAACCCATAAAATTTATCGGCGTCGGTGAAAAGCTGAACGATCTGGAACCTTTTCATCCGGATAGGATGTCCTCAAGGATACTGGGAATGGGCGATGTCCTTACCATGATCGAGAAGGCGCAGACAATCGTTGATGAAAAGAAAGCTATTGAACTTGAAAAAAGGCTGAGAAAAAACGAATTTACTTTAGAAGACTTTCGTGATCAGATGGTTCAGATAAGGAAGATGGGCTCTATATCCGAACTGATCCATATGATTCCCGGCATGGATAAAAATAAACATCTGAAAAATCTCGAGGTTGATGAAAATGAATTTATTAAGATAGAAGCAATCATAAATTCCATGACGCCTCAAGAACGACGGCAGCACACCTTAATAAAAGGGAGTCGTCGCAAAAGAATTGCCAAAGGAAGCGGAACTAGTGTACAGGATATAAATAATTTGCTTAAAAATTATACTCAGGTTGTAAAAATGATGAAAAAAATCAACAAGGGTGGGATGCGAGGAATCGGTCGGGGCATGCTGTCCTTTTGAAGGAGATCCAATATGTCAGTTAAAATCAGATTGGCCAGACACGGAGCAAAGAAAAAACCTTTTTATCGAATTGTTATTGCAGATGGTGAATCACCTCGGGACGGTAAATTCCTTGAAAACGTCGGAACATACAATCCGTTGGTAGATCCTGCAGAGGTGTCTTTGAAGCAAGAGCGGGTTAAATACTGGATCGATCAGGGGGCCATCCCTACAAACACTGTTAAAAACCTTTTGAAAAAAGAAGGTTTTTTTGCCAATCTTACATAGTATCTTTACCTTATTTCTCAACAGCCAACAAAGGAGATGGAGCTATGAAAGAGCTGATCGACTACATTGCCAGGGCGCTGGTTGATAATCCGGAGCAAGTTGAGGTCTCTGAGGTAGAGGGTAACCGGACTTCGGTATTAGAGCTTAAAGTGGCTAAAGAGGATCTGGGAAAGGTTATCGGAAAGCAGGGCCGGACGGCGAGGGCCATGCGTACCATATTGAGTGCCGCTTCTGCTAAATTAAAAAAGCGGTCGGTTCTTGAGATTTTAGAATAGTATTGTGGAAAAAAATGGGTTTGTTCCTGTTGGAAAGATCGTTGGTGCCCATGGTGTTAAAGGAAACATTAAGGTCTATTCCTACACTGAGTCCTTGTCCGTTTTCAATCCAGGCAGTTTGATCCTTTTAATCAATCCCAAAGGATTTGAAAAAAGCTATAAAATAAAATGGGTTAAACCTCACGGTCGGCTCACCCTTTTGTCACTGAAAGGTGTAGAGAACAGAAATACGGTTGAAACCCTTATCGGCTCCGTGTTTTTTATTGAAAGGGCCGGTCTTCCCGAACCCGAAGACGGATCATACTACTGGGTTGATATTATCGGGAGTTCAGTTTTTACAGCCGATGATGAGTATATCGGCCTCGTTGAGTCGATTATACCCACGGGAAGCAACGACGTCTTTGTTGTAAAGAACCCGGATAATGCTCATGATAATGAAATACTGATTCCTGCTATTGAGTCGGTAATTTTGGAAATCGATATAGAGCGTAAAACAATGCGGGTGGATTTACCGGAAGGATTGTGAAACCTATGAATTTCATCGTCCTGACTATTTTTCCGGAAATGTTTAATTCTTTTTGGGAACATGGGATTATAAAACGGGCGATCGGTCGAAACAAGATTTTGGCATCGGCCATCAATATCAGAGATTTTGCAGAAGGGAAACACCGTACGACCGATGATAGACCGTATGGCGGGGGCTGCGGAATGGTTATGAAGCCTGAACCGCTGGCCGGTGCTATCCGGGCTGCTACAAAGAAGGCCCCTCTGGCAAAAAGAATTCTGCTGACACCTCAAGGACGGCCTTTTGATCAGGGCATGGCTCAGGAATTATCATCATTAAATGGAATTATTTTGGTTTGCGGTCGCTATGAGGGGGTGGATGAGCGTATTTGTCATAATTTGATTGATGATGAAATTTCCATCGGTGATTATGTCCTGACAGGGGGTGAACTGGCAGCCATGGTTATTATCGATGCGGTGGCCAGACTGATTCCTGGTGTGCTCGGCGGCAAGGACTCCGCGGAAAAAGATTCGTTCTCAGGAAGTGTTCTAAAATATGCCCAATATACAAGGCCCAGAACATTTGAAGGTGTCGATGTTCCGGAAGTCCTGTTATCGGGCAATCACAAAGAAATTGAAAAATCGAGGCTTGAATCATCCCTGATACGAACCTTTCTGAAAAAGCCGGATTTGCTTAAAAACAGAAGCTTGAGCATAGAGGAGATAAACATTCTGAAAAAGTGGTGCCGCAATATTGAAAAACTCATATATGATCAATCTATACGTGGTCCTGACGCATTATCCGGTGGTCAATAAAAACGGTGATATTATAACATCCGCCGTAACCAACCTGGATTTGCATGACATATCAAGGGTCGTAAAAACATACGGGGTACGGTCATTTTATGTGACAACACCCTTAGAGGATCAGAAAGCACTCATTAAAAAAATTGTTTCGCACTGGATAGAAGGAACCGGATCAACATATAATCCTAAACGTCGAGAAGCCCTGGAGTTGATCGTTATAAAAAATACCCTGGATGAGGTGAAAGACCATATCCGTAAAAACGGAGGAAGTTCTCCGAAAACGGTGGTTACCAGCGCCAGACATCGTTCAGGCAACTTAAGCTTCGGGACATTTCGGAACATGCTGAAAGATGGCAATCTTTTCCTGTTGATATTTGGCACCGCCTGGGGATTGCCGGAAAAATTTATTGCAGAGGCAGATTACATACTGAATCCGGTTATGGGCAATACGGATTACAACCACCTTTCCGTTCGGTCTGCCGCGGCCATTATTCTGGATAGGCTGTTTGGGAGAAAAGAGTAATATCGCCAGGGGATTTTATACAACATTTTATTTAAAACAGGACTAAAAAAAGAAAAATCCTATACAAACGAGCCAAAATACGGTATAGGCGCTACTTTAAAATGTTTTGACAATTTTTTTGTCCATTTTCGGTTAAATCTGAATTTGTTAAAATCGTTCGATTCATTCAATCTGCTTTTGGGTTAACCAAAATAGGTGATTATTATGGAAATAATAAGACAGTTAGAAAGAGAGATGATGCGGCTGGATATTCCTGATTTTGCCGCCGGAGATACCGTAAAAGTTTATGTCAAAATAAAGGAAGGCGAAAAAGAGCGTATTCAGGTGTTTCAAGGCGTCGTAATCAGCAAACGTGGAAGCGGGACCGGCGCTACGTTTACTGTCAGGAAGATTTCTTATGGGATAGGGGTTGAGCGTATCTTTCCGCTGCATTCTCCCGCCATCGACAAAATTGAAGTCACTACTCGCGGGCGGGTACGTCGTTCAAAAATCTATTACCTGCGCAAGCTAAGGGGTAAAGCGGCGAGGATAAGAGAGCGTCGCATCAACTAGTGTCCATCCATAAACGGCATCTTTTGGCCCTCGGCGGCGTTCTCGCTCGTTTTCAATCCTCGAAATAGCGCGCTATGCCTGCGGTTGAAAACTCGCTCGGGCCTTGCCGAAAACCAAAATCTACCATTTCTGGATAGACAACCTTGATGAAATTCAACGAATCCGGATGATTAACATCCTATTTTAAATGAGACCTTTGAAAAATGTCAATTTTTGTTTAAGTTCAAGAAAGGCGATAATTTTAACCACAGGAATACATTGAGTATTTCGAGGATTAACCCGCCAAAGTTTGGTGGCGGGTTAAAATTTGAGCCTGACGCAGAAATTGAGCAAAAAGGGGCATTTTTCAAAGGTCTCTAAATGTGATTCCATGGGAGCAGACCTTTGGTTATTCGAAAAAAAAGCCATTGAAAAAGGCTTTTTAAAAATTGCAGGCATAGATGAAGCCGGTCGGGGACCGCTGGCCGGCCCGGTTGTTTCTGCGGCCGTTGTACTCCCTTCTTCTTTTCAGGTTCCCGGAATCTCTGATTCAAAGAGATTAACACCCAAAAAACGCAATTATTTCTACGAAAAAATTTACGAGCTTGCCGTTTCCATCGGAATAGGAATCGTTGATCCACCGGAAATAGATCGCATTAATATCCTTCAAGCATCCCTCATGTCTATGGCCATGGCGGCTGAAAATCTCACCCCTCAACCGGATTGTTTGCTTATCGACGGTATCTTTACGGTTTCGTCAGCCCTGCCACAGGAGCCCATACCCAAAGGTGACGGATTAAGCATTTCCATTGCCGCTGCATCTATCGTTGCCAAGGTTACCCGTGACCGGTTGATGGAGAGGTACCACCTGTATTATCCGCAATTTGGATTTTCCACACACAAAGGATACCCAACCAAAGCCCATAAAGCGGCGATCAGAAAATACGGTTGCTGCCCCATCCACAGACGAAGCTTCAAGGGGGT
>JAFDHQ010000046.1 GCA_019308685.1 Deltaproteobacteria bacterium | reverse complement strand
TTGCAAAACGCCCCTTTTTGCCTGCCCATTAATCCGTATTTAATATCCAACCGGAGCCAATTTTTCCGGTGCTGGAACAACTTTTTTTTCGTGATGATTTGAAATTGTCTTGTTTTCAAACGCAAAATAATTTATGTTAATTTTTCAATTTCCAGATTGATTGTAGAAAAAAATCTCTAACTACTCAAAATCCCGCGGGCCTTGCGCCCGTGTCGGTTCGATTCCGACCTCCGGCACCAGCCCAAAAGCCAACGGTTACCGTTGATCATATCAAAGCCCCTTGGATTTCGCCAAGGGGCTCTTTTGCGTCTAAATCGACTATTTTTCCCAAGGAATATTTCGTTGAAAGCGTCCCATCGCCATATATTTTCTTCAAAGCGATAATGATAAATAGGCTCTTTTTTGACAATTATCATGTCGTATGATATAAAAAGTGTTGTGATGTGAATCGACTCCTCTTACTCATTATTTACTACCTCTTTCTCTTGTTGTTGATCCACTATTTAAGTTACAGCACCTTTCTATCTATGGGGTTCTATCGGCTCTAATTTTCTGCAATTTATTAAAACTATTTTTAAAATCTATATGGCATCACTAAAATTGTATCCATAAACACTTCAATCCAAAATTGGGAGAAAGGAGGGTAAAATGGATAAGCAAAAGGTTTTAGTCCCTTACAATTTTACCAATTATGACGAAAAGGCGTTAGATTTCGTCACCCGCAGGTTTGCAGATGACAAAGGGGTTGAGGTGACATTGTTTAATGCATATACCTCTGTGCCAAAGATCGAATTGCGCAACAGTCTGATCATGGAGAAAATATCGAGCAACCTGGCTTACCTGCAACAAAAGATTCATGAGCATGAGACCGGGATTAAACAGGCCAGAGAAAAACTGATTCAAAACGGTTTCTCAAGCCATCGGGTCCGTTATATTTTCAGGGCGCTTAACAAAGATATTGCTCAAGATATCATTGATCTTGTTATAGACAGAAGATTTGATATGGTCATTTTAAATCGTAACCCCGGAAAGATCACCCGGTTTTTTACCGGAAGCGTCTCCAACAAGGTCATGAAAAGCCTGAAACAGGTCGATGTTTATGTTGTAACATGACAGGGTTAATGAGGATAACAAACGGGAATTTATTACGAAAACGTATGAATAGTATTAGATGAGGAGGAATCCCATGGCTGTTCAAAGCAAAATAGATTTAGACATATTTCAACTGGTTTTCGAAGTTATTACAAAATCTAAAAATGCGGACACAATGGCCAATCAATTAACTCAGGTTTTGGTCGGTGCTCTTGGAATCATGGGCGCTACCATATTCGTATTGAATCCGGAATTAGAGGAACTTGAAATACTTGCCAGTTCCGGGCTAAGCATCAATTATGTTAACAAAGGACCGGTTCTGGTGGATAAAAGTATCAAGCTCTCGTCAAACCGGGAACCTGTTATTATTAGCGATGTTACAACAAGTGACCGCCTGCAATATCCCGAGAAGGCCAAAGAAGAGGCCATAAGGGCGATCGTCTCTCTCCCCATTACCTTGCATGGGAAAATAGTCGGTGCATTGCGCCTTTATAGTTCACAGGTTTGGGATATTTCGGAAAGGGACATCGAATATCTGCAAGTCGTTGCCCAAAATATCGGTGTCGCCCTGATGTATTTCCGACTTGCGAACGTGGTTCTGTCCGTGAAAGAAACCGTTAATGAAGTCCACTCGGTCTGGCTATAGATCGGAAATACAACCCTAAATAAGCGAAAGTCACTGATTAAATTTATTTAAAACGAATCAGATCATTGTCTGCATCCATCCAGACGGGAAAAGTTTCCCTGGCGTTTTTCAGCGTCTCGTAGGACAGGTCGGCCGTATAGGTGACTGCCTTATTCTGTTTTTGGAATATAATATGACCAAATGGATCGATGATTGAAGAATCTCCGCTGTAACGGTGACCGTTTCCATCGGTTCCCACGCGATTGACCCCTATAACATAACACTGGTTTTCAACGGCACGAGCCTGAAGCAACAACTTCCAATGTTCTGATCGCCTTTCAGGCCAGTTGGCGATAAAGATGGCCGCATCATACTGGTTTTCGATATTTCGCGTCCAGACCGGAAAACGAAGATCATAGCAGATAAAAGGTCTGATCTTCCAGCCGTGCAGTTCAACCGTAATATTCTGACGGCCGGCATGATATACTTTTTCTTCACCGGCCATACGAAAGAGATGTCTCTTATCGTAGGTGAAGATCTCGCCCCGGGGATTTGTCCATATCAATCGATTATAAAAGTTGCCGTTCTCCCTTACGATAATACTTCCTGTTATATCGGCATTTTTTTGCCGTGATTTTTCTATCATCCATTTTACCGAAGAACCCTGCATGTTTTGAGCCAAACCGGCGGGATTCATGCTAAAGCCGGTTGTAAACATTTCCGGCAGTACAATAAGATGGGTATCATCCATGACAGCATCAATCTTATCATCAAAACCCGCCAGATTGGACTCAATATCCTCCCAGACCAGTTCGGTCTGGATAATCGTCGTTTTTAAATCCTGCATAATTTCTCCCCAGCCTCGTCCAGGGTTTCATCCTTTTTCGCAAAACAAAATCGCAGAACTTGATGATCGTCTTTTTGATGATAAAACACCGAAGGAGGAATTGAAGCCACACCATGTTCGATGATCAGCCGTTTTAAAAAGTCTATGTCGGATTCATCAGAAATTTCCAAATAATCAAGCATCTGAAAGTACGTACCGTGGCAGGGTATGGGTTTAAAGCGTGATTTTTCAATGCGTTTTAAAAATCTATATCAAAATTTCCGTATCTTTAACAATATGTTTCAATGCAGTTATGTCGTCACCCGACCATACGGCTCCCGTGGGATTATGGGGTGAATTTAAGATAATGAGCCTTGTCTGTGACGTCACGGCCTGCTTAACTTCATCCCAGTCGACACGATATTCCGGAAATCTAAATTTAACATATATCGGAATTCCTCCGTTTAATTCAATGGCCGGCACATATGAATCGAATGCCGGCTCCAGAACGATGACCTCATCACCTTGATGGACAACAGAAGCAATCGCTGCGAATAATGCTTCGGTAGCTCCGGAGGTCACGGTAATTTCAGATACGGGATCATAGACGGCGCTATATAATTCCCTTGCCTTATCAGCAATCATTTCACGAAGAATCAAAACGCCCTGCATCGGCGCATACTGATTATGGCCGGAATGCATATATTTATTCACCAAATTTAGAAGATCGGAATGAACATCAACATCCAGAAATCCCTGTGAAAGATTTATGGCGTTATAATCATTCGACAGCTTCGTCATTACCGAAAAAATGGTTAGTCCCACATCAGGAAGTTTTGAACGTAGCATCGGGGTCCACCGGTACTGAAATTTGTTCTGTTCGTGTAAAAAATTTTGATCTCATTTGCGAAAAAAATTGCACCGTGAATTTAAAAAGGCATTGCCTTCCTTGTTGTCTTGAAATATATTTTTATCTTCAATCCGATAACCATATTAAGACATAGATATTTAGTCAACTTTTAATCTTTTCTACCCGCTCAATGACCGGAACTCTGTATGGAAATATGGTAAACAAAATAATTTCCGGCGGCCAGACCGGCGCTGACCGAGCCGCCCTTGATGTTGCGATTCAGTTGGGGATTTCACACGGTGGATGGATACCCAAAGGGCGGTTAACGGAAAACGGTAAGCTGGAGGACAAATACCATCTCAAAGAGATGGCGTCGCCCAACTATAACAAACGAACGGAACAAAACGTGATAGATTCCGACGGCACTCTGATAATATCCCATGGAAAACCCACCGGAGGATCAGAATATACTCGAGAAATGGCGATTCTTCATGGGCGTCCTTGGCTTCATATCGATTTAAACAGGACCGAGTCTTTTCAAGCCGCAAAACAAATCATATCTTGGTTGGCAGAACATGAAATTGAAGTTCTAAATGTTGCGGGTCCCAGAGCAAGCAAGGATTCCGCCATATACCCGGCCACGTTTGATATCCTGGAATCTGTTTTTTGCCGAGACGACAGATCGTTATTAACTCTCTAATGTGTCAATTATGCTAAACATTATTTTTGTATGTACGGGCAATATCTGCCGCAGCCCTATGGCAGAAGGATTTTTGCGATATAAATGGCACCAAATGAAACGAGATGATCTCATTGTTTCATCCATGGGCATTCACGGAGTAAACGATTCTCCTGCCACCGAATATGCCCAGGCTGTATGTAAAAAAAACGGCTTCGATATTTCATCCCACAGGGCACGATCTCTTGTCGGAGAAGAGTTGATGAAAGCAGATTTGATTCTATGCATGGAACCGGCCCACAAAAATTTCATTCAGGTTTTCTTTCCATGGCTTCGAAACCGAGTTGTTCTCCTTGGAGCCTGGCCCGACAAGGAAACCAGGAAAAGCGCCATTGAAGATCCCATGGGGAGTTCCTACAAAAAATATCAGAAAATATTTAACATCATCAAGGAACACATAGAACGAATCCTACCCTTATTGTAATCAAGGAATGATCCATGATCGCCCAAAGCATAGCAGGTCTGGCAGTATTTACAGGCATTGCCTGGCTGATTAGTGAAAACCGCACAAAGGTTCGTTTTAAAATTGTCATTGCCGGAATTTTAATCCAGCTTGTTGTTGGATTAATTTTGTTAAAACTTCCTGTTTTCAGAAATTTTTTTGTCTCTTTAAACCGCCTCGTTCTCTCCTTGGAAGAATCAACGACTGCAGGAACCTCCATGGTTTTCGGTTATCTGGGAGGGGGTACACTTCCGTTTGCTGAAAAATTTCCGGGAGCCAGTTTCATATTGGCCTTCAGAGCGCTTCCTCTGGTTCTTCTTATCAGTGCGCTTTCTTCTCTTCTGTTTTACTGGAACATCCTGCCTAGAGTGGTAAGGGCCTTTTCTTGGGCATTACGGAAGACCATGGGATTGGGCGGCGCCGAAGGATTGGGTGTTTCGGCCAATATATTCATCGGTATGGTTGAATCCCCTCTTTTCATTCGCCCGTATCTGAATGACATGACCCGAAGTGAGATTTTCACACTGATGACCTCCGGAATGGCAACCATAGCCGGCACGGTCATGGTCCTCTATGCCAGTATCCTGAGTAAGGTCGTCCCTAACATTATGGGACATATTCTGACGGCTTCCATCATCAGTGTACCAGCAGCCATCATGATTTCCAAGATCATGGTCCCCGAAACCGAACGGCTGACTTCCGGAGAGCTGACATCTCCGGAAGAATCGTTAAGTGTCATGGACGCTATTACCAAAGGGACCATGCAGGGTATACAACTCCTGATTAATATCGTCGCCATGCTCATTGTCCTCGTGGCCTTGGTTCATCTCGTAAACATCATATTGGGTCTTTTGCCGGAATTTGGTAACCGTCCGATTACGCTGCAAAGACTTCTCGGACTGGTAATGGCGCCGGTTGCATGGCTCATGGGTGTTCCCTGGAAAGAGGCACCCGTAGCCGGTGCTCTTTTGGGAACTAAAACCATCCTTAATGAATTTATAGCCTACCTTGATATGAGCCGTGTGGCACAAGACGCCTTGAGCCATAAAACCTTGGTTATTATGACTTATGCCATGTGCGGATTTGCCAATCCCGGCAGTCTGGGGATTATGATCGGCGGTATGGGAACCATGGCACCCGAAAGACGCGATGAAATCGTCTCTTTGGGTTTTCGTTCCGTCGTTGCCGGCACCCTGGCCACCTGTATGACCGGAGCTGTTGTAGGCATTCTTGTTTTCTGACTCCAAAGCGGATAATGTTAAAAAGATGGCGTCGTTAAAGGATTTTTTTAAGGTGAATCTTTCTTGGAATGGGTCAAAAAAAGCGGACCGGTGCCGGTAAGAAAAAACATGGTCCAGTCAAATCCTAACTTCATCAGTTCAACATCCGACGTCTTCAACTTTTCAATTCTTTCACCGGTTAAATCAAACCGCGATAAAAAAGTGCTCTCAAAGATGAATTTCTTAAACTCATCCACATTAAAACAGGCCATAAACGCCATCTTCAGAGCAGCGCTGTCAACCCCTTGAGAGCCCCACGGATTTGATCTGAATATTGAATCGATATCTACCCACAAGTCATTCATTTCATTATATACTTCTATCTGCTGATCTTGAATCCACTCCGCTACGGTCCATTCTCGAGCTTCTTTATGCCCAAGGCAGTGGTCGTGTCGCATAATAAAGTATAAAACCTTACGTCCATTTTTATAACCGCTTCTGGCTACGGCGCGTTCCAGCGGATAAGCCCGACAGGAAAAGGGGCGGTCTTTGTATATGGTACATCCTTCATCAGACAGAAAGGGACAAGTTTTCTCTTCATCGTCCAACATCTTAAGCATAAGACTTGGAAAATAAGAATTATCTCTAATTGCTTGAATAACATACTTTTTAAGAAATTGATCTGAAGGAATGCCGAGCCTGTTTTTCATTCGTATAATATCATAGGGATAAAGATACATATCAGCATCCTTGCAGCATCGGGTAAAACAAGCAACTCCCGAATGGCAATCAAACCGTATCTTATCATCCGCATAAATCTCTTTTCTGCCGCTTATTTCTTTATTTAAGATTTTATCCTTCATAATTAATAACTCACTTCTTGGATGTCTTGAGTTTTAACGAACAATCATAAAATGTTATCTTTAAGAAAAACGCGATTATATTTTTTTATCTGCCCAAAGCAAGCAACATTTTTTTAATTGTTCCGTTTTTCTTCAAAAAAAACCTTGAACCATAATTTAATTTTTTATAAGGTATAGACATGATGGCAAATTTTTATTATTATGTGTTTTTAGTTCTCATAACACTAAATATATTTTTATGTCTCCAATCTTTTAATCTTTAAAAAAAAGAGCTATCATGAAAGAAAATACCAACACGGTCGAACCCAAGGAAAAAAGAGCTGAATTAAGAAAGGTACTGGACAGGTATTACAGCGTAGAGTTTAAGTTAAAGGAAACCGGCACTCTTTATCATTTTAAATTAAGAGATATTTCATCAAACAGCTTGGGAATTCTGGTCAATGAGGACTCTGCAGTTTTAGAATATTTAAAAGTAAATGATATATTGAAAATGAAATATTATCCGCCCGAAGCTTCAGGTTCGGCCGAACACTTAAAAACAAAAATCATACATATCACAAAAAAAGACGGAGAATCATTTAAAGGACATTTTTTAATCGGTTTGTCAATTATAGAAAAACAGACTCTCGATAATAATGCTTCTCCAATTCATTAAAATTATTGCCACTGCCTCTATTTTTCCAGCCCATTTTTTTTAATCTATCTCTAACCGTCTTTTTACAGAAACTTTATCTTTTTACCAAAGAAATCCAAGTCCTTTAGTAGTATGCATGGTCATCAAAGAAACTTTTTCGGCCTCTGGTTCATACGTATCCGTATCGCTCTGTAAGGCTATCTTTGCAAAAAAATCTGTTGTATTAAAAGCAAATGGTCTTGAAATATCGATTAATTTTATTAACATCTGTTTTGTCTTTGGATGACCGTTTACGGTCTCTTCAAGCCGGGTGTTTTTCACAAGAATATGTTTGACCACATCTAAAATAATATTTTTTCGATCATCCTCATCAATAATCAAATATCCATTTTTTTTATGATCATTCAACAGGTTAAAACAAAAGCTTAGAAATGTTCCCACAAAAGGAATTCGTTTTGAATTTTCTATGAGATATTCTAATTCTGTTTCTGAAATTTTCTCAGTGTGTGTCGTATGAAGAACTTTTTTTGATATTTTTTGATGAATCGTATGTTCAACCTTTGTTTTTTTTATTTGGATCGAATTTCGACGGCGCAATAAAAAAAAGCTCTTTTTGTCCGAGCAGTCTTTTACGTTCTTGACGACTAAAAATTTTTATTTTTCCGAATTCTCCGTCATATCCCGGTAAAAGACTAATTTTGTTTTGCCTCATCTTTGAAATCGCTTCACCGAGCAAGGGTCCACCTACCGAATTAATTTTTTCTTTTTTTTTGTTATTAAGTATTTCAAATTCAGGCCCAAGCTTTTCCAGTAACGACATATAATTTCTCATCACTTTTTTTGATCCTGAACCCACTTCCAAAACATCCGATAATATTTCCGTAAGTGGAATAATGTTAAAGAAAGGAAGGTTATTTTCGGGTTTCTCACCTTCCGGTCGATCCGACAATTCCTCCACCCGATATAAAACACCCAGCGTTAAAGTTTTCCCACAAACAGGACATTTGCCGCCATGTTTCCGGGTCTGTTCCGGCCAAAAACTAACATGACACTTTCTATGTCCATCTATATGATATTTTCCCTCTTCAGGATAGAATTCGTAGGTTCCTAAAAAACTTTCGGGATTTCCATTTTTAATGGTTTTTTTAATGGATGAATAGGAAAGCTCTGTATTAAAAATGTTTGCTTCCCGTCCAAGTTTTAATGGGGAGTGGGCATCTGAATTTGAGATTAAAGTCAGTCCGTCCAGAGATGACACCCTCCAGTTCATGGCCGGATCAGATGAAAGACCGGTTTCAACTGCAAAGATATACGGTGAAAGATCTTCAAAACATTCTTCAACCGAATCAAAACCTGATTTTGAACCCAGAAGTGAAAACCATGGGGTCCATACATGAGCAGGTATCAAAAACCCACTGTCTGAAGTCTCAAGAAGAATTTCCAGGAGGTCTCTTGCGTCAAGGCCAAGGATCGGCCGACCGTCAGATTTAATATTCCCGATTTTATCTAATTTAGAATTAAATTTTTCTGCCAGATCAAGATTTGGGATAAATACAAGATTATGATTTTTTCGGGTTTTTTTATTTTTTTTATAGATATTACTTATTTCAGAAACCAGTATAAAACGAACTTTTCCTCGGCACGAAAATGGTACCCGTTGGTCGCATATTTTTGCGATTTTTTTATTTAACTTGAAAAGTCCGGGTTCAGCGGGAATAAGTTTTTCTTTTATTTCCTCAAACCATCCCGGATGGGTGAAATCACCGGTTGCTACAACCGTTATACCTTTTAACTGAGCGACTATGTATAGATTTTCAAGATCAAGATTTTTTGACGTTGATCTTGAAAAATGTGAATGAACATGAAAATCAGCTATAAATTTCATATAATATAAATAGTTTTTTTTCAATAGGTTATATGGTATTAATTGATGATATTGGCACAATGACTGATAATAAAATATATAACCAAAAAACTCTTAATGTATTCACGTTTAACAATTCATCTGAACGTGAATCAATAACAATAAAAATCCTTGTATAATAATTATAAACAGTATATAAATAATGAAATATATACTATATATGGTATGTTTTTTAGTATCAGAGATACCAGATTTTAGCAAACAGTCAAGTTGTGACGGTTCAAAAATCCGTACATTTTTTTATTTATATTTTTATAATAACCGAATACTTATTAACATTTTTTTTTATTTTCTTTATAATTAACGGTTTGTAATTATCTTTTATCTTATTTTTATATGTTTTTATCTTAATTGTTGCCAATAAAAATAATAAGTTAAAAAGTTATTATACTTATGAACAGCCTTTAATATTATTAGTAAACTATTATAAAATATTAAAAGGAACTGATAATGAAATTTATAATAAAAAAACAAGACATCGTTGATATTTTATCTAAAGTTCAAGGATTAACCGGAAGAAAAAGCAACCTTGCAATAACGGAAAATATATTAATAAGCTCGGTAGATAACGGAATCACTATTATAGTTACCGACCTTGAAACCGGTTTTGAAGGACAATATCCGGCAAAAGTTGAATCCCATGGAACCATAGTCATTAATTCAAGAAAGTTTTATGAAATAGTCAGAGAATTTCCGAGTGATGAAATACAGATCAATGAAATTGAAAACCACTGGATCAAAATAGGAAATAAAAAGATTGAGTATAATATCGTTGGAATGAATTCTGAAGATTTTCCTGAATCGCCACATATAGATGATGTTGACTTTTTTAGTATCGATTCAGGGGTTTTAAAAAATATGATAGAAAAAATGACGATTATTACCCCCGCTTCGGATGAAAAAAGAGCCCATATTACAGGAATATATTTCGAAATCATTCATAATGATGATGAAAATATCGTCAGAATGGTATCCACCGACGGTAAACGGCTTTCAAAGATCGATTCTGTTTATGAAAAGGATGTTAACCTTCCGCAAGAACAAGGTATAATTATTCCCAAAAAAGGAATAAACGAAGCGGTTAAGTTTCTTGAACCTGTGGGGATGGTTCAACTGGGTATAAAAAACAATAATTTTATAATTAAAAAAGATACAGAAACAATAATAATAAGGCTCCTTGAAGGAGATTTTCCTGAATATAGTGATATAATAAAAAAAGGAGAATCTTATGCGATACATATAGATAGAAATATGTTTTTGATGATGTTGAAACGAATGTCAATTTTGTCTTCAGATAATTATAAAGGAGTTATTTTTAATTTTAATGACGACAAACTTTTTATAACCACGACAAATCCCGATATTGGTGAATCAAAAGAAGATATGGATATAGATTATAAGGGTGATCCCATCGAGGTAGCGTTTAATCCGAGATACTTTATAGATACCCTTAGTGTTATAGATACTGAAAAGGTTATTATTCATATTATTGATGAAGAAAAACCGTGTATCATAGAAGGGGAAAACGACGATACTTATATAAGTGTAAACATGCCGATGAGAATATGAATAAAGAAGAACAAACATACAACGCTGATAATATAAAAGTTTTAGAGGGCCTTGAAGCGGTGAGGAAAAGGCCAGCGATGTATATTGGAAATATCAGTATCCAAGGGCTTCACCATCTTGTGTACGAAGTTATAGATAACAGTATCGATGAAGCTATGGCAGGATATTGTGATAAGATTCAAGTTACCATTCATACCGATAATAGTGTGAGTGTTGAAGATAATGGAAGGGGAATACCTGTAGGAATTCAAAAATCAGAGAATATGCCCGCTGTTGAAGTTGTAATGACAAAGCTTCATGCAGGAGGTAAATTCGACGATCATTCATATAAAGTTTCTGGAGGGCTTCACGGTGTAGGTGTTTCGGTGGTCAACGCACTTTCGAAAATAATGGAAGTGGAAGTCTATACCGATGGAAAAATATATTATCAAAGCTATGAAAAAGGTATAAAAACCAGAGAATTAAATATTATAGGTAAAACAAAAAAACGGGGTACAAAAATACATTTTGTTCCTGATACAGAGATCTTAGAGACAGATAAATTTAGTTACGAAATACTGATCCGCAGGTTAAGAGAACTTGCTTTTTTAAATAAAGGGTTAAGAATAACAATAGAAGATGAACGTTCGGATAAAAAGGATGAATTTTTTTATAAGGGAGGTATTGTTCAATTTGTTGAATATCTTAACAGAAGAAATGTAGTACTTCATAAACCCATTTTTATTGAGGGTATAAAAAATGAAGTTCAAATAGAAGTATCCATACAGTATAATGACACGTTTAATGAAAAAATATTTTCATTTGCTAATAATATCAATACAATAGAAGGAGGATTTCATCTTATAGGTTTTAAAGCGTCGTTGACGCGGACAATAAATCAATATGTAACTAACGGAAATCTTCAGAAAAATCTTCAGGCAAAGATTAGTGGGGAGGATATAAGAGAAGGCTTGACTGCTGTTATAAGTATTAGAATAAAATCTCCGCAATTTGAGGGACAGACTAAAACAAAACTTGGAAATAGCGAGGTTAAAGGTCTTGTTGAGTCTCTTATAAACGAAAAATTACACATGTTTTTGGAAGAACATCCAGCAGTGGCAAGAAAAATAGTTGCCAAAGCAGTGGATGCTTCTCGGGCAAGAGACGCGGCAAAACGTGCTCGGGATCTGGCTAGAAAGCAGGGTGCTCTGACAGATTCAACGCTTCCGGGAAAACTTGCGGATTGCCAGTTTTCAGAACCGTCTGAAAGAGAGCTTTTCCTTGTGGAAGGAGATTCTGCAGGGGGCAGTGCGAAACAGGGCAGAGATAGAAAATTTCAGGCGATTTTACCGTTAAAAGGAAAAATAATAAATGTAGAAAAATCGCGTTTTGATAAAGTGTTACGTAGTGAGGAAATAAAAAATATCATAACCGCGCTGGGCACTGGAGTAGGTAAGGAAGAATACGATATTGATAAAATCAGGTATTACAAAACCATTATCATGACAGATGCCGATGTTGACGGATCTCATATAAGAACCCTTCTGTTAACTTTTTTTTACAGACACATGAAAGAAATGGTTGATAAAGGCTATTTGTACATCGCGCAACCTCCTTTATTTAAAGTCGGTAAAGGAAAAAAAGCGATTTATCTAAAAAATGAAAAGCAATTCAATGATTATGTTCTAAAGAGAGTTTGTAATAAAAAAGATATTAAGATCGGAAAAAATGAAACCATGCTTTCGGAACACAAATTATATCTTTTTATATCTGAGCTTTCGGAATATTATTTAATTTTGTCGAGAATGGAAAAACGTGGTTTTCAGAATGATCTTATAGAATTACTTATTAAACAAGGGGTAGAAAATAAAGAGTTTCTACAAAACCAGGAAAAGATGTCAAAATTAAGGACGATGTTAATTGAAAAAAAATATGATGTTAGCGAGTTAAACTGGAATGATGAACGAAATATTTATGAATTAACGGTCACGCCGCCCTTTAACGGAGACAAAAGACAATTTTTTACAGAATTGACCGGCAAAGATGCCACACCTGTAAAGATAGGCCGGAGTCTTATTTATTCAAATGACTTTCAAAAAAGCATAGTCCTTGGGAAAAATATATTCAAATATGATACACCGCCATTTCTTATTTTTGATAAAGACAAAAAAGCAGATTCGGTTTGCATACAGGATAAACAAAGCCTTCTAACCACTATGATAACAGAAGGAAAAAAAGGCATCGGTATTCAAAGATACAAAGGTTTGGGAGAAATGAATCCCGACCAGTTATGGGAAACCACTATGAATCCCGAAAAAAGAACCCTTTTACAGGTTAAAGTTGATGATATGGTTGAATCAGATGAAATTTTTACCATACTCATGGGCGAACAAGTGGAGCCACGAAGAGAATTTATAAACAATAACGCCCTTGAGGTCAGCGTGCTGGATATATAAGCGCGGAATGAAGCTCTTCGAAGAAAACTGCTGGGTATTCCGACGAAGGTGAATAAAAAAATTCCGATACCCCATTTGATTGTTTAATATTTATTCTTCGATTCTCAATTCAAAAAATCTTCAAAAACAAATTGAAAATATGTATATCCACAAAATTCAAGCAAGAGATTTACCGGATCTTTGGTTTCAGGCCGTTCATGATATTCTCGATCACGGACGACGGTTTACAATAGACCGAGGCAGTTATGCCGGGCAGACACGACTGGAATATGACTATTTTTTCGGTCATATCATGCATCCATCTTCAGAACCGCTTTTGCCGGACATTCCTCATGCCTGCGGGATTCCAAACCCTGTGGAATGGGAATACATCTATGGTGGCGACGGATATGAAAGATCGTACATTGAATATTTAATGACCGGTCAAAAAGAACCTGGAGAATCGTACACATACGGTGAGCGTCTGACAAGAACATTGCTTACGGGCGATAAACTTGCATGGTGGGAGCAGGGCAATACTGAAATAATAGATAAAAGAGATATTGACGGGCAAGCCGTTTTTGAAGAAAATGGGAGACTCTATCTTAATCAGATCGAGTGGGTTATTCAGACATATAAAGCATACGGGAGCAGGAATAATCAAATGGTATTACAGGTTGCGCACCCGTCAGACCTCACGCTGTTAGACCCGCCTTGCCTGCGATCCATTGATACGCGAATACAGGATGAATCGCTTCATTTTATTATATATTTTCGATCCTGGGATTTGTGGGGAGGACTTCCGGCAAATCTGGCCGGAATTCAGAATCTTAAAAATTATATGGCCGGGGAGATCGGTGTAAAAGATGGTGAAATGATTGTTGAAAGCAAAGGTTTGCATCTATACGGTTATGCCGAAGATCTTGCAAAATTACGGTGCATGAAAACCTGAAAACCCTGAGACCTTTGAAAAACGTCCTCTTTTGCCCAATCCCGGCGTCAGACTCAAATTTCAATCCTCGAAATACTCAAAGTATGTCTGTGGTTAAAATTTTCCCCTTCCTTGGTCTTGAACAAAATTGAACGTTTTTTAAAGGTCTCCCCTTTAACCGAACAATCAGAATTCTATACTGTTCGGTGTTCTTGGAAAGGGGATCACATCCCTGATATTGGATATTCCGGTCATAAGCATGAGAAATCGTTCAAATCCCAGACCAAAGCCACTATGCTCTACGCTACCAAAACGGCGGGAGTCCAGGTACCACCAGTAAGCGTCTTTTGGCATTCCCGTCTCGTCCATTCGTTTTTCAAGTATATCTAATCGTTCTTCGCGCTGGCTTCCGCCGATAATTTCTCCGATTTTCGGTACCAGAACATCCATGGCCGCAACAGTCTTGTTGTCATTGTTTACGCGCATATAAAAAGGTTTTATGGTTTTGGGATAATCAAACACGATCAGAGGCTTTTTAAAGTGATGTTCCGTAAGGTAACGTTCGTGTTCAGTCTGTAGGTCTTTTCCAAAATCGGTAGGATATTCAAATTTTTGTCCGGATTTTTTTAATATTTCTACAGCGGTTTGATAGGGAAGCCGCTCAAAATCTGCAGAGTCGACAAAAGGCTTTTGTCCACAAATTTCGCAAACAGTTCAATATCATCCATACATTCATCGAGGATATAAGTGGTGAGATATTTAATCATCTCTTCGGCTAAATTCATATTTTCTTCCAGGTTGCAGAACGCCATTTCCGGTTCCACCATCCAGAATTCGGCAACATGTCGGCTGGTGTGAGAATTTTCAGCCCTGAACGTAGGGCCGAAGGTGTAAACATCACCCAATGCCAGGGCAAACATCTCGGCGGACAACTGACCGGAGACCGTTAAATTTGCCTCGGTGCCAAAAAAATCCTGTGTATTGTCGGCTGTTCCGTTTTGTTTTGGCAAATTTTCAAGAGCCAGGGTGGTTACCCGAAATAATTCACCGGCGTCTTCACAATCGGAACCGGTTATGATCGGAGAATGAATATATTTAAACCCCCTGTCTCTGAAGAATTTATGGAT
>JAFDHQ010000045.1 GCA_019308685.1 Deltaproteobacteria bacterium | reverse complement strand
AAATCTGCCTGTCCCGCCTGCCCAGTTAAATCCAATTTTGCTTTTATTTAACCGGGGTAGCTCCGGCAGATGGTACTGGGGCGTCTTGTTATTAAATTGTTCTTTCACAAATATTTCTGTAGCAACAGTCCGGGCATCTCCTTTTATACCGGGTCGGTTTGGGATAGCGGCATCTCTGAATTATATCTAATAGATTTTTTACAATTTCTTCAAGCTCATTAAAATCTTTTTGTTGAATGGGCACTTCAATCAACTTATTTTTACTGCGCGTGTAAACAATAAACCCACGGGTAACCGGGACGTTAAAATTGTCCTTTATGAGCTGCGCATAAAAGACCAATTGAAGCTTATAGGTTTTGAATATTTTTTCTTTATACTCGGCATATTTGTAATCCAGGGGTGAGGTTGTTCCATCATCTAAAAATAAAATTTCATCAACAATACCCCGAATTCCCATGCTGCCGGAAAGATAAACATCACTTTGCTTATCCTTTACCCCGATTTTTTTCCTTAGATAATCTGGATTAATTTTCCGCGCCCTTTCGTGAATTTTCCGGCCGACTTCCACCTTAAAGCGTTTCTCTTCATGCTGTGGTATGTCCAATACATATTCAAAGTAGGTAAACCTGGGGCAAAAAAGGTATTCCAATAAATGTGAAGCAGTTACGGAAAATCCTGTTTGTTCCTGTATCTCTTCGTGGATTATTTCGGATGTTTCTATATTAAAATCATCCATCATATATATTCAGCCCTTTGATTTCGCATGCAATATTGTTAAACCGACAAGCTCTTTGTTATGGTAGTGGGAAATAATATCTTCTTCCATGATGCTGTCATTTACCTGCTGAGGCTTCCTGAAGCTTATGTAAAGGACATCCGCTTCATCATCGTAATCAACCCATATACGCTTGGACGGCATTTTTAAAAGATAGACTTTAGAATGCTGGCCTGTTCCATACAAGCTCCTTCTTTACAAAGCTAAAATCACCCGTCAGATAGCTCTTTTTCTCTTTTATAATGCCAATTACCACCTTAGGCGCTCAACTCTTTGACCCTTTGTTTTTTCTGGCTGTTCCAAATCTTCTTGATACCAACTTGCCGATGCCCAAGTAATTACGAATTTCGAAGTTGACCAAGAATGTGCTGACAAAACCAAGCATGCATTCATTTTTTTAATATTTTCTTTTATTGCCCCAAAACCGTCCGTCAAATTATCCTCTCACCGGTCTCTATTATTGCTTTGATATACGGGTTGGTTTCGTCAAAATCTGATTTTGCATAGGAGTGCGGCTCTATGCGCAAATCCATCCTCCTGGTGAGTTTTTGCAAAAGCCTCTCTCTAAATAGTCCTTTCGCATAAATTTCTGTAGCAGCAATCAGGACAGCGCTTTTTTACTGAAGCTGGTTTAGGATATCTACAATGCCTCGTATTTCCAAAGGAGATGCAAGATAAACATCGAATTTTCTATCAATAACCCCAATTTTTCCGTAAATACTCAGGATTTGTTTTTCTTACTTTTTCATGAATATTTTAGCCTTTTTTAACTTTAAATATTTGTCCCTCATTTTGTGGAATATCCATCACATATTCAAAATATGTAAGCCTCGGGCAATACAGATATTCAAGTATCTGGCTTGCGGTAATTGAATTGTCTGATAGAGATTTAGTTTCAGGTTTTTTCAGCATTTTTCTTTTAATATCTCAAAATACATATTGTGTCGGGTCTTTTCTAATAAAACCGGTATCTTTATCATAGACACTTTTGACCTGATCTTTATTTATATAAACAATTTCAGATTTTTCCCCGGCTCCACCGCAATAGCTGCCTGTGGCGGGAACAGATATAATGTATTTATACAGATCTGCTTTAATTCCGTCCATTAAATCCTTTCTTTTAAGTAAGTCAGCCTCATTAAATATTGATATGTATCTTTGCCATACGACAGATGCTTCGGCATCGATTTCGATAAAAAGGTCACATGCAGGATAATCTGTTTCAATCAGTTTAAACTCATCCAAATTAGCAAAGTTCAGTTTTTCCAGTTGTTTTACAAGGTTGATAGAAATGTCATTGGCCATATCGTCAGCTAATCTTTTGAAATAATCGTTACCCAGCTCCAGGAATTGTTTTTCCGTCATATCGACCACATCTTTTAAAATTTCTTTGGTCTTTATAATAGAAAGGTCATTCCCCCCGTAAACATACTGGTAATATTTTTTTCTGTTAGTTAACGAAAAAACAGTCACATCCCCTTTTTTGTGTTGTTTGGAAAAATTTCGATTACATCGCCCGGCAACCTGATTAAGGGAATCAAAGGGCGCAAAATCTCTATAAACCCTGTCCACATCAATATCCACACCTGCCTCCACCAATTGAGTGGATACTATAATTTTTCTGCATTTTTCCCGTTTGATTTCTTCTATCCTCTCAAGCCTGTGCATAGGAATGATATTGGTCGAAAGGTAGTATAATTTCACTCCTTCATTTTCTTTTTGCCCCATGAATTTTTTCAGGGCGTTGAAGACCTCTATTGATGAGTTAATCGTATTCAGCACGATCAAAAAATCGTCTTCAGGGTATTCCTCAATATCTTTTTTTACTATTTGGATAAATGCAGGAGCATCCAATTCTTCATCTGAACGATTATGGAATTTAATTCTATCAAAAAAGGAAAGATATTCCTTTTTTTTCTCACGGGGAACGAGCTCTTTGATTTCGGAATTTCCAAAAATAACGGGTTGGGTTGCGGTCATAAAAACAAACCGGGTGTTAAATATTTCTGCAAAGCCGGTAAATAGTTTTCTGATTAAATGCCAGTATTTATAAGGAATGGTTTGGATTTCATCCAAAATAACTATTGCATTGGTTATCGCGTTAAATTTTTTAAGCATTCTGTTTTTATTGGATATCAAGGTGTGAAAGAGTTGCATAAATGTTGTGACAACTATTTCAGATTCCCAGGTCTCAATTAATAAACGGCTTATGTTTGTTGGAAATTCTTCTTCGCCTCCATGTACCCTGTATGAAATTTCAGCAAGGTGATGATGCTTGAGCATTGTCCTGTTATCAGGCTTTTTGCCGTTAACAATAAAAATATTTTCAAAAACATCAAAATTCTGTTCGATTATACTTAAAAAAGGGAGACAATAAATTATTTTCGGCGCAAACTTTTTTTCAGCCAGTATCTTTTCTCTCAATTTTAAAGCAAACGAGAACCCTGTTGTTGTTTTGCCTGTTCCGGTAGGCACGTTAATTGATAATATTCTATCCTTGTAATTGATTGAAGATACAGAGTTACAGGCAGTTTCGTATATTTCTTTTCTTATGGGATTTATCAGGTTATCGTTCCCTTTGTTCGCAAACTTTTTTTCTATATATCTGTCAACCATATCTGATGAAAGCGAAATATGACTATTGGGTATGTTAAGCCCTGCCGCATCGTTTTTATCTGCTGCAAGGAGAGCGGAATAAAGAAATTGAAACAAAAAATAAATATCCAGGGAACTGTTTTTGCAATATTTTCGCCACTGTTTTTTTTCAGTCTTGCAAATGTTATCTGTAATCAATATATCAACATGCGATTTAAACTCTTTTAGACTCAATACTGTATTCGGGCATTTTTTTAAAATTCTGTTAAACTCATAAGCATCAATGCTTTCAAGCTGTTTCTTAATAACTTTAAAAGCTTCAGGGTTATTTTCCGGCTCAATGCCAATAATTTCATCCTTAAGATTTAAAGGGTTGCCATGATGCCTTTTGACAATCAAATATGAAATTATAGGCAAATAGCCGTAAATCGGATGTTCTGGCAATTTTTTACTGTAAATAAAATCTTTGACTATACGATATGTAAAAAGAGATGACAGTAAACCATGATGGGTTTTTTTCTTATTTCTTAATGAACGTTTTCTGTCTTCATCTTTCTCTTTAAGATATTCCTGAAAAAAACAGGTTGCCTTGCCCAAATCATGAGTAAAACCTATTAACCATGCAACATCCCCAAGAACATCAATATCGGCGCCCTTGAAATTGATGTTCTTATTTCGAATTTTCGAACAAAGTTGCGCCGTATTTTGAAGATGTTCAATAAGTAGTTGCCCGGGGCGGGATTCCAATTTAAATAAACAGGAAGGTGTCGCCATTTTCAGCCCTGTGGTATTTTGTTGTTATCATCGCTTGAATCGGATTGCCGTTTCGTTCATAAATAAACGAGCCAAACAAGGTTACAACCCGCTGCTTATCCATTTCAACCGGCATATTCTCTGTAAAATACTCTTTTCCAGTCTCTATTGTGAAATCATTCATCTTATTAGATGGAATAATGCTGTTAATCATTATAGGGCTTGTGCTTGAATTTTCTGCACAACCGAATTCCCCGATATATTCAAAATTTGCCAACAGCTCACTTAAACCTAAAGAAACAGAGTAAACAGACTCATGGTTTTCAAGTCGTGTCTTTACCTGTTTTAAAATATTTTGATCACTATGCTGAAAATAGACCCTGTATTTTGGATCTTTGACATATTCAAAGCGAATTCTGGTCCTGGCACCCCTGGTTCCGCGTCTGATCCGTGAAAATTGTATGGCTTTTTTTGTATGAATAAGATTTTGACTTATCCGTATTTTTTTTACAGGATTTATTATCCCAATACCGATATTTGCATCTTTTATTTTAAAAAATTCCGCATATTCTTGTTTCCCAAGGCCGATAAGAGCTGAAATAATCCCGGCCATGGTAGGTCTTGGAGGGAACGCAAAACTTAAGGGCGAAGTTGTAGTATATGGTTTTTTAAAATGACCCAGGTCACCCCATAAATCAAAAATCAGTACACTGCTGTTCATGGCAGCCTCGCTTATAATTCAAAAACTATTTCATTTTTTTGAATATTTTTACCTAAATCACTGATTACGGTTTTCTTGCCGTCAGCATATAATTCAAGGCTGGAATCAATAATATATTCAATTGATGATATCTTGTCGGTTTTGGCTTCCAAGGCCGCATTTAATCTGCTGACATCAACCATAAGGTCTCGTGCATCCCTCAATCTTTCAAATGGCATATCACTTTTATAAGTTATCAGACGGTCAAGATCACCGATAAAAAAAAGTGGAGAATTATAATTTACCTTTAGAAGCAGCCTTGGCATCTGGCCGAATTTTGACCTTGATATCAAATTTTTAGTCCCTTCCCACATTCCCTCAAGAAGAAGCTTCACATCTTTTTTTGAAGCGTTGCTGTTTTTTGCAGCCGTTGGATTAATGATGCCGTGAAATGCAATTAAAGAATAATAAAGGATATCTTCTTCTCGAAAAGTCGCTTGTTTGGCTCCTTCTTTTGCAGCAAATGCGCCTGTTCCCTGAATATGCTTCATAACTACAGGATGCAAAGATCGTCCCATTTTAAATTGAACAGGTCCGGTCAGTGTTATTGAATCTTTTTCCTTGGGGATAGTGGCTCCAAAAAGCCTGATATCTATACAGCGCTCTAGAACAGTATCCTTAAAACCATCAAAATCTCTTGCCCTTGCCTTTCCATCCTGAATTTTACCCTCGTCATTTGCTATTTCCCTTACAAAGATATCATCCTTATTATCATTTTTCCCATTATACCCTTTATACGCAAAAAGGTAGTCTCTGACGGTTCTTTTTAACCGCACGTCGGTCACGATATTCTGTCCGGTCTCTTCATCAATACGCGGTTTGTTTTCATCCAGAGGGTCGCCATTGGGGTTTGCATCTTTTACATCATATAAAAAAAGCAGTTCGGATTTATTTGTCAGATCCGTCATTGTCTTCCTCCTCTTTTTCTGTTTTAAAAAGATCAGCCAGGTTCATACCGGTAGTGAAATAAAAACTTATTTCGTCGTTGGTTATCGGCCAATTCTTATCACCTACAGTCATATATTGTGAAATAACTGTTTCAAGCTCTCTGTAATAATTCTTTTTATACTGCTCCAGTTTAGCCTGGGCTTCTTTGGAAATATTTTTCATTACCGATTCCGACAATCTTAAGCCATGCAATTTTTTTTGAAATGGAGTTGCATTTTTTTCTTTGAACTGAATATTTAAAACCTTTCTAACTAAAACCCCTGTTAAAAAGCATGCTTTTTTTGGTGCGCAATCAAAGAAACCTCCATGAGCTGAAAAGAACCTCTCGATTTTTTCTGAATATGTTTTATCTTCAGAAGAAAAACTTTTCTTAAGATCATCAATAATTTTAATATCCATTTTCACACCTCCTTTACTCAAAATTCCAAGCTCTGCCAGAAAGTTCAAAAGCATGCAGCCTTTCAAGCATAAGATTTCTGTAGATTTATTATTAATGAATACCGGCCTTATTTTCCTGACTATAGCTTGCATAATAAAATTATAATCTATTGCTTTATGTGAAAATATTTTACCGGCAAGTTCTAAAAAATTTTTGTCATAAGTTCTTTTTTTGCTTATGAGCGGAAAAAAATCTCTTAAAATGCCGAAGTTAAATACCAGTCTTTTTCCCTCATCATTTTTATCTGTATTTTTATCTGGTTTGACTCTTTTAAAAATATCAATTTGATCAACATGAGCTTTTATTTGAAACAGCCGTCTTAACCGGGAGGGCAGGACATCCTCTATATGAAGGAGAACATTGAGAGCAGCCTGCTTTTCCACATAAAACAGGAAATCAAAACTTATATAATCTTCCTGCTCGCTTATGAGATCAAAAATTTCATTTTCCGCACTGGTAAGACGATATCGGAATTTTTTCTCAAACCCCGATTTTAATATTTCTGATGCCTTCTGTTCAAAGGCATCTTCAAGAATCCCCATTGACTCTTCAATTAACCGGCCGGTTATAAACTTTGGAATCAACAAATAGTTAAACCCGTAAAAATTGAAACTGAGGTTTTCACTAAGATATTTTTTTCCCTGTTCCAGATTTACAGCACAATTATAACATACTGGATAGTTCTTCCAGGCATCCTGCTGTTTGAATCCTCCTGAGACAAATCCCGGTTTATCAACCGTGTAAAAGTTGTATGTATTTACAAAACCATATACTTCTTTTTGGTTTTCATGGCAGACCGAACATATCTGATCTTGACCCAATGATTTTTTTCCATGTTTTTTATAGTATTTTTCTTTTGCCTTATTTCCCAGGATTTTTCTGAACAGTTCCATGTCGCCGATGTAGTGTTTGTCCCCATTTCCTGTAAAGGCAAGGGTTAGAATAGAGCCTTTTTTTTGATCAATATCTTCTAACTGTTTTTGCAGACTTATAATAATATCTTTCTCAGATGCTGACAGAACCTTGTTGATTTGCGTAATTATTTTCTGCTCATCAGAAGTTAAACCAATACTTGTTTTCTCTTTTTCAATATCGCCAATGCATTTTAAAATTTTCTTCTTAAATGTTTTTTCCATGTCTCCTGCAAATTTTGAAGTCGGGGTCACATCGGCTCCTCTTGAGCTTCCATGCCTGTATAGATATTTTATCAGCCTGGTTTCACTGAACTCGGAAACATTTATCTTCTCGTAAACAAAGCCTTTTTCATGGTGTTTCAAGACTATTTCAAAAACTTTGCTGATATTGCCTTTTTCATTGGGATTTTGTATAAAATCCCTGATTAAATCCCCGGAGTCTTCATTTTTTTTGACCCATTTTCCGATTTTCATAATAGATTGTATCATTTTGCCACCATTGCCTGTACAGGTCATCTACTTTAACCTAAGGGTTTAAACACTTCCGATACTTTTTTCATATTCAGCAAAGATAGAAGGTTGTTGATATCCTGCATGGTTAAACACCAAACATCTGATTGTAATGCATACTCGCTAAAACTTGATTTTGCTATAAAAACAATTTTATGAATCTTGATTTCAAGCTTATTTTCTACAAAATCCCGTTTCCTTTTCAATAGCTCAATATCTTTTTTTCCCACTGATTTTTTTCTGTATTTAAACTCAAACAACCAGTTTTTTATGCCCCTGCATAAAGCATCAACTTCAATATTTGATGGTCGTCCAAACACAATACCATTACTATCAAATATATTGATCCCCTGAACATCATCAAATTTTGGCAACTGGATCTCTTGATAATATTGACCATCAAACTTGTTTAGCATTTCCCGCAGATAACTCTCAAAAAGAATTCCTGCTTCAGAGCTTAAAGATGCAAAGTATTCTTTATAATTTTCCTGGATTCTCTCTTTCACATGCTGTAAATTTGTTTCTTCATTCCCATAAATGTTTTTCAGCCAGAATGTTAAAATACTGTCAGTAATGTAATAAGCTTTTTTATCTTTATTTATAAGGTCTACGTTATATAAATTATGCAAATGGGTGCTTAAATACCCTGTCTGTCTCCCAAGTCTTTTTGACAACTCAGTCAAGGTGGCCCTGCCGCTTGATAACTCCCTCAATATCTCCATCATAAACGTGCCGCGTCCTTTTAATCTGCTTAATGATGTTTCAAAAAGATAATTACAGTGAATATCAAGCGCTCCGGCGGAAAGCTCTGAGATAAACGCTTCCTCAATATGCTGTTTTGAAATAATATTGAAATCAGAGGCATTTCCGGATGCTGCTCCAGCAAGAATAACCGTGTAAAACGGGTGCCCTTTCGACAAGGTAAATAAAAAATTTAAAGCCTCAGATGTTATTGGTTTTTCAGTGCATTTATAAATGAGTTGTATTGTGTCTTCTTTATTAAATGGTTTAACATGAAACTCTATTATTCTGCCAAGAAATGGCGAAGCAGGACCTGCCAGAATATCTTCCATCAATCGAACAGCCGATCCTGTAAAAAGATACCATGTGTGTTTTTGTCTGGAAATTATATCTTCCAAAAATCCAAGCAAATTTCCATTTTTAAACCCTTTATATTTATTCAAATCCACAATTTCCTGAAACTCATCTAATACAATTGCGCTTTTGATTCCCATCTCAATTGAAAAATCATCAATAAAATTTAATATTCTTCCCAAAACTTCCCTTTCGTTTGCAGGCGTCGGTGGGTAATATGAGATTATAAATCGGGAAAGGTTTAAAAGGACTTTACTATTCAAGCGATCAGAAATATCCATTAAAATCTTGGGGTTTACTACAATGTCTTCTGTGCCAAGATCTGATTCAATATTTAAACATTCATAATAAGCAAACATAAATGAGCGCAGGAGACGCATTGCAAATTTTCCTGGAGTACCAATATTTCTTTGAACATTAAATCGAAATTTTACGGTATTATCATGTTTTAATGTCTTAAGAAATTGTTCTGCAACGGAACTCTTGCCTATTCTTCTCGGTCCTACCAGCGCTACATTATCAGTAGGATAAATTTTATGGATATTACGAAGGAGTTCAACTCTATTTACAAAGTCTTTCCCGCTAACCGGATATTTTATGGAAATCACAATACACCTTTAATTAGATTTGCATATCAATCAATTTGCATATCGATCAATATGCTTTTTTATATAAATGTTTTCAGTTTATAAGGAAATTGTCAATATAAATATCTATTTTATCACATTGTTATATCATCCTCCTGACAGTCCCAAACCCCCGTGAAACCGATTTCCCGATTCCCAGATAATCGGGTATCAAGAAATTGGTTTTGACAATCCCGTTAAAACCCGTCATGCTTTTGTTTTTAAGATTTACTTTTACTTTTTTTAACTTATGATCAATTTTAATTTTCTGGTCTTTTGAAAGCCAGCAGTCAAGATACTTTGCCATGGACAACATATTCCCCGTCATTACCCTTTTTAACATTTCGTTTTTTTCTTCCCTGGCTGCATCATTGTATTTTATGAAGTTCTTCTGATTCAGACCGATCCATGGAGAAATAAACTCATACATGAATATTTCATCGGAATATCCGAATTCGACTTCTTCCACCTTCAGCTCCTTTTCAAAAACAGGGATAACAGTATCTTCAATAACGATTTTATCGAGTTTCATAAAGATTTCCGCAAAAATCTTTACAGCCCTGTCAGTTATAGCAATGATCGCGGGTATTTTATCAATCAGCTTGAACTGTATTAACGGATATCGGTATATCGGTTTTCCTGTTTTCAAATCATGATTGTGAATAAGATCATGATTTTTAAAAAGATTTCCGATAAAACCACGAAATTTATGTATATGCGATGCTCTCAAATTGACATTACTAAAACTAAGAGTTGCTTTTTTCATAATTTATCCTTGATTTCAGTAACATCCTTTAAAATCCGCTCACTTTCTTTCCAATCTATTTTAAAATTACCGACCAGATCAAAAAAATTAAGATGCAGGCTTTTTTCTACTCGATTAAAGATAAACTGGTTACGGCTATCGTAGGTGAAAAAGTAAGTTGGCACCGGGCTTTTGCTGTTTAGAAGCGCAAACAGGTGCCCGTAAAATCCATGGTCATATCGCTGGCCGCTGCTGCCGGAACCGCCTTGGGCATAATAAAAAACGTTGTCTTTGGTAAAATAATATTACTGCCAGGGATTACGGCGGTCCCAGTGGTTAAACGGCTTCGACATATCGAGAATCTTCCCACAAATCATCTTTCAGGTGTTCCATGGCAACATAAACCGAGAAAAACGTTATGCTCCTGTCGATTTTCTCATACGCCTCTTTCAGAGGCGGACCTGTCATGAATGACGATAGATCCAGGTATCTCAATCTATCAGATTCCGCCTCCGTAATTAAAGATTGAATTATTTGGGGATAATTTTCAAACATAACAATTTTTATATTACACCATTTTGTCAGATAAGGACAAAGCTATCTTGATTTTTTTCTGCGTAATCTGCGTAATCTGCGGACTAGAAAAACTTTGCCAGGATCTCATCATTCACCAGCTTACGGTCAAACCCCTGACCCAACACCTTGACCCTCCGGAAATCTTCCTGACAAAACGGAAAAAGGTAAAGGCTGTCCGTATCTTCATCAATGAGGCTCAGGCACTTTTCCCCTAACTCATCAAAGCGGTTTGATTCTAATTTGCCTAAAAAAACGCTTTTTTGCACCCGGATCAGACCATATTTTTTACACGCTTTGGCTACCTTGGTTCGCGCTTTATCATCCACAATGTCATAAAGGATCCAAACAAGTACAGACATGCCGCTCCTCCGTTTCCCCCCGTCACCGTTTCACCGTTTCCCCGTCTCCCCGGTTCGCCCTTTCCCCGGTTCATCATACTTCCTTGATCTCCAGCCAATCCGGTCTTTTTTCTCCTTCATCTGCCAGAAGAATATTTGCCATCCTGTGAGCTTCGTGCTGGAGGATATGCCGGCGCTTGACGTTTTTTCTGCGATAGCGGACCGTTTCCTCCATATGTTTGTTTATGGCTTCCACAACAACCGGTTTGCCTTCTGTATTGAGGGAAACAGATTGTTCGTTTCTGTCGAAATATTTGTCTTTCATCTTTTTCCCGGTAAATAGGTAAACAGATGTCTGTTCAGCGTAAATTCGAAACGGTTCAATCAGGTCAAACACCAGAGATTTCTTATTATAATTATCGGTGTGGAGAAAGCCGACATACGGATCGAGACCTGAAAGAATACAAGCCTTTTCGACCCGGCTGTAAAGGATGCCATAGCAATAGTTCAAGACTGCATTGTATGGATCTTTGGCCGGACGTCGGGATCTGCCTTTGAATTGATATTTTTCAGGCATGATTTTTGACAGGCATTGAAAATAAGCCCTGCCGGAAATTCCTTCCAGCCCCATCAACCGGTTTCGAGCATTTTCAAGATCCTGCTCTTCTAACACTAATCCTGACAGAGACTTCTCAATAATCTTGATGGGATTTGTAAATAGCGAGTCTTTCTCAGGACGGGCATGCATCAGTTTTTTCAAAAAACGGATTTGATTCTCCATTTTCCGACCGATCATATCAATGACAAGTTGAAGGCCCAGCGGCTTCTCGGCAGCTTCGAGTTGTTTTCTGCGGATCAGGGCGGTACTGCCCATTTTTGAAAACCAGACGCGACCCAGCGGATCTCCAAAGGAGTCCAGGAAAATGACATCAATGTTATGTTCCAGGGCCAGGACCACGGCCTGAGTTGAAATCATGGCCTGGTTTGAAATGACTATAGATTCAACCTTTAAGGGTGAAACATCAAAGACTTTTTCTTTTTGTTTGAGCCTGAAACATTCGTTTTTCTGGGTTATAAAAGTTCCGGGGCTGTTGATGACGAGTTGCATGGTTTTTTCCGATTAAAACTGTCAAAGTTCTGTATCGTTGCAATTAATATAATTATAAAGTCTGCCCTTGACTCTTTTATGGATGATTCCCCTTATTTTTTTGTTAACTCTTTAAAATCCACGGTTTATTAAAATATTTGCCGGTATTTTATAAGGTTTCAGTGACTGCTTTTAATTTCAGCATATCTTTGTCAAAGGAAACAACGACCCGTGAAGAAGAGGACATGGCGGCGAGAATACAATCAACAATATCAACATTTGAAGTTTCGAATTTCAGCAGGGCCTTGAGCAGTTCAGATCGGCTTGAATTTATGATACCGGAAAAATTGAGAATTTTACTGAGCTTTTCCGAGATTTTTTCTCTGGGGATCCGGTAAAATTTTTCCATGACATAGACACATTCAGCGGTAACGACATCAAGTATTTCAGCTTTTATTGTTCCATCCGCAACCTTTGACATAAACGCAGTTGCCTTGGGACTAAGCTCAGAATGATCTCCCAATAAAAATCTGAGAATGATATTGGTATCAATCAGATAGACCTTCTTTGGCTGCTTCATCTGCAATTTTTCCTTTAATCCTCTGCCGGATTTCATCTAACGGTACGTATTTCTTTGCATATTTATTGAGGCTTCCCGCCAATCGGTCCGCCTGTTCGCTGGGGACCCCTTTAAGCTTAACTCCATCATCCTCCATCAGGAACAACACCCCCCCTTGTTTTTCGATCTTTAATTTTTCTCGGATGGCCTTGGGTATTGTTACTTGACCTTTTTTTGAAACCTTGGCATACATTTTAAATTTCCTTTACTATTACATTATTTCTGATTTATTTAATTTCCCTACTTTTTAATATTACCTTTCAAGTTCTGATTGTCAAGCAATTTATTTATGATCATAAATATCCTAAATTGAGCGTTTCAAAGACAAAAGGGGTCAAATCCGCTCTTGGCTCTTTTAGAGCTGATTCCCTTTATTTTTTGACCACTCTCCACCGGTTTAAAACCTGCTCTATCTCCATAACTTCATCCCGGCCGTCTTCGACTTCCTTGCCCGTAAAGACCAGATCCCATAACCGTCCGTTGGGTGTCAGCAGCCGCCTTGAAAAGTCGGGTTCGCCGAAGTCGGTTTTTCCGTAATGATTATGGATTGTATTTTTCAACGGCTCTACCAGGGACGGATCAATCAAGTCGAGTTCGTTTAAACGGTATAAAAAAGCTTCCGCAGAAACACCGAAACGGTGTTTGATGCGCAGCAAAAGTTCATAGGACCAGTGCTTTTTCCGGATGCCCAGTTGCGCAACCGTATCGCATACGGCATTTGCAGGCATTAAAAATGTTGCAGCAAAGCGCCGGGCCGCCCGGTGAGCGGTAAAGGGTTTTTCGGCTGAGGGAGATGAATCGTCCGGGTCCTTGAACACGTTTTCGCCCCGGTTCATGGCGCATGTCAGGATCAGCACTTTGCCCAATTCATAGGCCAGCCGGAAAAGCTGCCGTTCGGGATTATGGCGTGCATTGAGGAAGAAAAATGCGTTTTGATATAACGGGTCGTAATAGGAAAAGCTGTCTAACATTTTAAGCATGGGCACGACAATAACCCGGAATCCCTGATTCTCAAAGAGTTCAAAATAGTCGAAGACAACGCCGTGCTCGATCCCGGTATATCGGCGCACCGATACTGCCAGCGTTTCCATACCTGATTCAGTGGGCTCAAAAGGGATAAACAGTGGAATCTTTGCCCTTTTTTGTGCGTTGCAGATATCTTCCAGAGCCCAGAATGCATTGATAATGTCGTGAGCCATGGTCTTAATTCTAACAGGGAGTTCTTTATCAGGATCGTCAAGGGGAACCGGAAAGGGGTTCTGTGCACTTTCATACTGAAACGATTTAAATTCGTGTTCATCTTCGGCAAACAGAGTGTCTACGGAAACACCCAGCGCTTTGCTTAGCCGATAGATCACGGATGCGGACGGAGCGTTTACCCCACGTTCAATACGTCCCAGAGGCACCTGGCTCATTCCTATTTTATCGGCCAGCTCAGCCATGGTCGAGTTGCGTTGCCTTCTTAATCTACGGATGTTTCTCCCGATAAATGCAAGATCGATTTTCATTACCATTTTATACTATATAGATTATTTATTGTCAATTATTAATTTTTTTAATAGAATTAAATAACTATATAGGTTTATTTGAAAGAAAAACATCCTGCCAGCATATCCCCAATCCACTCGCCCATAAAATCTTTATATTTCGTATTAGGCACGGCCGGTCCATCTTTTTGTTCATTAAGCCAGTGACGGATTTAATTGCCCACATTATTTTTATTATCTTGCCGGTTATTACCCGATTTCACTAATCGGTTTTTTCTATGAAAACGGCCTTTAAGTATCGGAAAATCCAGTTTGACAAATCATTTTATCATTCAATATATAATCATAAGGAAACTATCCATGTATCAATTTTTCGGCTTTACCTGAGCGTATTATATAAATTCTGCCCGGGTTCGGTAGGCACAGGGTTTGGCCGAAATATCACGTCTATTATTATCCAGTTAGCATTTTTTCATTCATCATTCGATCAGACTCTGCCACATCCCATTTCAAAAGTATTCAGGGGCAACGGCGCTGGGCGCCCCGCGCTCTTCAAAACGGGGAGGAAGTTCCATTCCCCTTGCCCCTTCCGGAACTCAAATATGAGTTGGATAACAACCGTACGTTACTATTTACTGCCGTTTTTTATCAAATTAAAGGAG
>JAFDHQ010000044.1 GCA_019308685.1 Deltaproteobacteria bacterium | reverse complement strand
AGATCTCCAATTTATTACCTGAATCTTGCATATGAAAGCCTAAGACTCGTGCAACATTCAAGTATTACAGCCGTTGCCTATCGTTCAAAACAATACAGAAAATACCTCTCCCATACAGCCCTTTCCTTCCCACAATAATGATGTCTTTTTCTTTGACACACAGGTGCGGTTATTTTATATTATTTATTTAAAATAAAATCATACCTAAATTCTGCAAGCCTCGTATCGGCCGGATATTGACAATAATGTTTCGATACCGCATTGTATCGATACCGCATTGTATTGATAGCAAATTTATCTCTTTCGAAAAAAGTTAATGCAGATTTTAGGTCGTATTATTTACAAACAAAACAGTGACGCCCGATGGACAATTCAAATTGGGTCATCCAGGATCCCACGCCGGGAACACGCATTCTTATATTTAGAGGCGATACCCGGACATTTAAGCTCTCCCTTTCACATCCCGTAAAAGGAGATGCATGGCTTCGTACCAACATCGGCCATGCTCAAATTGCCCGGCGAGAAATCATCAAGAAAGTAGATAACGATGAGCCGCCACTCGGTCGGGGCTGGTTTGACATCCCCATGCACCGGGTTGACGAGCAAAATTTTATGATTACCCTTCCTTTTTGTGAGGTGGGGCATTTTGAAGCCAAAAGTTTCTTTTTAAGTGAAAACCAGACCATCCCGGTGTGGCCGGAGGGTCCGAATGTCACCATCAACGTGGAACCGGCACACACATGCTGTTCAAACACCATTTATAATGCATTTGTCCGTCAGTTCGGTCCAAACAAGAACGGCAAGTTTCAATCCGGGGCAGATGAAGATTCGATCCGGTCTCTGGATAAGAACGGTTTTACGGTGATCCCGCCATCAGGAACCTTTCGTGACTTGATAGGAGAGCTGGATTTTATTATTGGCGAGCTGGGATGCCGGATCATCCAGTTGCTTCCCATACATCCCACTCCCACCACCTATGCTCGCATGGGGCGGTTTGGAAGTCCGTATGCGGCACTCAGTTTTACCGCCGTGGATCCGGCTTTGGCCGAATTTGACCCCAGGGCAACTCCTCTCGAGCAGTTCATAGAGCTGATCGATGCAATCCATGAACGTCATGCCATGGTTTTTATTGACATTGCCATCAACCATACGGGCTGGGCCGCTGATCTTCATGAAACCCACCCACAATGGCTTGCCCGGGACCCGGACGGAAAAATCAAGGTGCCCGGCGCCTGGGGAGTGGTCTGGGCAGACCTGACAACTCTCGATTACACCCAAAAAGACATGTGGCAATATATGGCCGATGTTTTTATTACATGGTGTCGGCGGGGAGTGGACGGATTCCGGTGCGATGCGGGATATATGATTCCGGTTCCTGCCTGGAAGTATATTGTTGCCGCTGTCAGGGAGCAGTATCCGGATACCATTTTTCTTTTGGAAGGTCTGGGTGGAAAAGTTTCCGTAACCCGGGATATCCTGAACAAAGCCAATTTCAACTGGTCCTATTCGGAGCTTTTTCAAAACTATGACCGGAGCCAGATTGAAACCTATCTCCCTGGAGCCCATGAGATCTCCGTAAGTGACGGGATCACGGTACATTTCGCTGAAACCCACGATAATATTCGTCTGGCCGCTCGATCTGAGGTCTTTGCTCGGATGCGGACGGCACTTTGTGCACTTTGTAGTTTTCAGGGCGGCTTTGGCTTTGCCAACGGGGTGGAATGGTATGCATCGGAAAAGATCAACGTCCATGGCGCTACTTCACTGAACTGGGGCGCTGGTTCCAATCAACTGAAACATATCCGTCGCCTCAACACCCTTCTCAAAATACACCCGGCATTTCATGACCGAACGGAACTGAAAATGATCCAGCAGGGTGATGGAAATTGTATTGTGATGCTGCGGCACCATCTGCCCTCAAGGAAAAAGCTCCTTATTGTGGCGAATCTCGATGATCGGCGTAAGACGTTAGCATCCTGGAATCCCCAGGAAACCGGCATGGACGAATCGGTGTATGTGGACCTTGTCTCGGGCGAAAATGTGGCTATTGCCGAGTCTGGCGGAAAGCAGTCCTGTCTCCTGGATTACGGTCGGGTTTTTTGTCTTACCGCGGACCGTCATGATATGGATATTGTTAGTGAGGTTGAATCTAAAACCGCATTGTATCCGGAACGAATTAAACAGCAGTGCCTTCGGGCCAAAGCCATGGACGTACTGCATTTTTATAACGGCACCCGGGATCTGGGCAAATTTAAACCGGACAAGGCGGCGAGGAAGTTGGCGGAAAATCCCCTGGAGTATTGCCGCAGTCTTAACCCGTTCAGCAATGAACCGAGGGTGACAACCTGGCGATGGCCTCGCGATACAAAGCGAGAAGTCATGATACCCCCGGATCATTTTCTAATGGTTTGTGCCGACCGGGCTTTTCGCGCCAGGATTATGGACAAAAACCGGTGTCTGTACCATGAAGAAAGCCTGCAGTGCATGGATGGATCGTTTTTTGTACTTTTTTCTCCCCTTCCTCCGCCCAAGACTCATCGCTCGGTTTCCCTGAAGTTGTCGGTTTATACGCCTGGTGATACGCAACATTTTGACGGGCCGCTTCTTTTCCTTTCCCGGGCAAAGGATGCAACGGTGAAACGGATTTATTACCGGACGGACCTGGATAGCCATTTCCCTCTTTTGCTCCAGACCAACGGACGCGGTGGGATGCTTCGGGCTGCCGTTTCCTGGGGAAAACTTGCCAGCAGATATGATGCCCTTCTGGCAGCTAATATGGACCTTGAGATCCCTGAAGATCGGTGGGTAATGTTTACACGATGCCGTGCATGGCTGGTATATCAGGGCTATTCACAGAAAATCTGCGATGATTGCTTCGATTCTTTTTGTTTCCAGTCCCGTGCCCGAGGCTTATGGCGATATCAGGTGCCTATGGGCCAGGGGGAACATGTCTTTCTAACCTTATGTGTGGAGATGATTCCCGGAGAAAATGCCATGCGTATGGTTTTTATCCGAGATTCAGCGAAAAGTCGGCAAGGAATGCTGGCCGATCACGAGCCGGTCCGGCTCATCCTGCGTCCGGATATTGAAAGCCGCAATTTTCACGAGACGACGAAGGCATATCAGGGACCGGAAAATTTTTGGCCCGGGGCTGTAAAATCGAATCCGAACGGCTTCGCATTTGTGCCGGATAAGGAACACCGGCTTCATTTGAAGATTTCTGAGGGTACTTTTGTATGGGAGCCGGAATGGCAATACATGGTACACCGACCAAAAGAGGGTGAGCGGGGTCTTGATCCGGATTCGGATCTGTTCAGTCCGGGCTATTTTTCTTCATTTTTAAAAGGAGGAGAATCCATAGCGCTGAGCGCCTCTATTACGGGTACAGAAGATTCCTATTTTACGAATCAAAAATCCTGGCTCGTTGATACGGAAGCGGCTGTTTTTAAAAAAAGAAAATGTTGCAAACCGGATGAGGCCTTACAAACCGTACTGGATGATTATGTGGTAAAAAGGAACGAATCGAATACCGTAATTGCCGGATATCCATGGTTTCTGGATTGGGGCCGGGATGCTTTGATTTTTGTGAGAGGGTTGATTGCAGCGGGAAAATTGGATCAGGCTCGTTCTATTCTAAAGCAGTTCGGACAGTTTGAGAATAACGGGACGATCCCTAATATGATTCAGGGCAAAGATGCAGCAAACCGGAATACCTCTGACGCACCGCTATGGTTTTTTGTTGCATGTGCTGACTTGGTCCGTGTCGAAGGAAATGAAGAATTTCTTGATTTAAAGTGTGGTGATCGAACCATTCGTCGCATTCTTTTTTCCATAGCCGATGCTTATGAAGCGGGCACGCCCAACGGTATCCGTATGGATCCGGAATCATGTCTTATTTTCAGCCCAACCCATTTTACCTGGATGGACACCAATCACCCTGCAGGGACGCCTCGGCAAGGGTATCCCATTGAAATCCAGGCGCTCTGGTTTGCCGCACTATCCTTTTTAACACGCATTGATCCTTCAGGGGACGCCGGCGACTGGGCGAAGAGATCTTCCCGAGTTCAGAGGTCGATTTTTAACCTTTTTTGGCTTGAAAAATCCGGCTACCTGTCGGATTGTCTCCATGCCGATTCGGGAGAGCCGGCCGTAAAGGCAGACCCCGATGATGCCTTGAGGCCGAATCAACTTTTTGCCGTAACACTTGGCGCTGTCTCCGACCGTAATATTTGCCGTAAGATCGTGGCTGCCTGTGAAGAACTGCTGGTCCCCGGAGGCATTCGTAGCCTTGCGGACCGACCGGTTCGCCGACCCATTGCAATTTATCATAATGGGACAACGATTAACAATCCTCATTATCCTTACCAGGGTCAATACGCGGGAGAGGAAGATTTAAAACGCAAACCAGCATATCATAACGGCACTGCCTGGACGTGGCTGTTCCCCAGTTATTGTGAAGCATGGGTAAAAGCCTACGGCGATAAGGGAAAAAACACGGCGTTCTCATTGCTGGCAAGCAGTGCCCGTCTCGTATCCCAGGGGTGCGTAAGCCATGTGCCGGAAATCATGGATGGAGATTTTCCCCACAGGCCACGCGGCTGCGACGCACAGGCCTGGGGGGCAAGTGAAGTGGTGAGAGTATGGAAGCTGCTAAAAGCTTTGGATTGACTATTTGATAATAGTTAAGTAGTGTCCATCCATATATAGTTGAGTGGTTGACCCATGACCAACAATCAATGACAAAGGATAAATGAATATGAGTCTTTTACAAACTTTTCAGGTATTCCCTTCTATTCCGGAACCCCTTTCTTTTCTTCAGGTTTTAGCACGCAACCTTTGGTGGTGCTGGCATCTGGATGCCATTGAACTCTTTCGTCGCATAAGTCCCCGGCTCTGGGAAGCGTCCGGGCGCAATCCCATCGTATTTTTAACCTTAATTCCCCAAAAACAACTGGAGGAACTGTCAAAAGACGAAAGCTTTCTGGCTCATCAGCAGCGGGTGAAAAAAAGCTTTTTTAACGAGGTGTTAACCCCTGTGAATCCCAGCGAATCTTCATATGGGAAAGAGGGAACTATTGGATATTTTTCCATGGAATTCGGAATTCATGAAAGTGTTCCCTTATTTGCAGGAGGTCTCGGAGTCCTGGCCGGTGATCACTTAAAGGCGGCTTCCGACCTTACCCTTCCTTTAATAGGGGTAGGACTTCTCTACCGTCAGGGATATTTTCACCAATTTCTGGATCAAGAGGGTTGGCAGCAGGAAGAATATCCGGTAACCGATCTTTTTCACCTGCCGGTGAAACGGGCAAAGGATCGTTCAGGAAATGAGATAAGCATCTCTATTTCCGGTCCGGACAGCGAAATCCGGGCGTCTGTCTGGGTGATTATGGTGGGACGAATTCCTCTTTATCTTCTTGATGCCAATTTACCGGAGAATCCCCCGGAGATTCGGGAAATAACCTCTCGACTGTATGCCGGTGACCCAAAGACCCGGCTGGCCCAGGAGGTACTGCTGGGAATCGGCGGAATGCGTGCTCTTGAAGCCATGGGAATCTATCCGACCGTATGCCACATGAATGAAGGTCATTGTGCCTTTGTTACCCTGGAGCGGCTTGCCCAGACGATTTCCTCATACAACGTCAATCTTGAGACGGCAAAGGAGATCGTTTCACGAACCACGGTCTTTACTACCCATACGCCGGTAGCAGCCGGGCACGATGAGTTTCCCGTGGACCTTGTAAAACCGTATCTTAGTTCTTTGGCCGACAGACTCGGAATAAGCGTTGCCGAGATTTTATCGTGGGGACAACCCATAGGGTCCGGGCCGGACACCACCCTTTCCATGTTCGTTTTAGGATTGCGAATGGCCCAATACTGTAATGGTGTCAGCGAATTACACGGCAAGGTTGCCAGGCGCATGTGGGCCCATGTCTGGCCCGGCAGGCCTGAAGATGAAGTTCCCATCACCCATATAACCAACGGAATACATATTCCTTCGTGGATTTCTGTAGAGAACACCCTGCTGTTTGAACGCTATCTCGGACCGGATTGGCATTTGGACGTGGGGAACCCGGAAATCGTCAAACGTATCGACGATATTTATGATGAGGAATTATGGCGTGCCCGCGAAATGAGCCGCAGCCGCCTTATTCGTCATTGTCGAGTACTGATGATAAAGCAATACAAGCGCCGTAATGCCCCTAAAGCAATTATGCAGGATGCGGAATCCGTAATGGACCGGGATATATTGACCATCGTTTTTGCCCGTCGTTTTGCGGCGTATAAGCGCGCCAATCTTTTACTTAAAGATCCGGAGCGTTTTGAAACAATCATTGCCTCAAAGACAAATCCGGTTCAGTTTATCTTTGCAGGAAAAGCCCATCCTAAAGATAACGAAGGCAAAGAACTGATCAAGCGTCTTGTCCAGTTTGCCCGCAGACCCAAGGTGCGCCACCGAATTGCCTTTTTAGAAGACTACGATATTCGTATCGCACGGCACCTGGTTCAGGGTGCGGATGTGTGGCTCAATACTCCCAGACGGCCCTTTGAAGCATGCGGTACATCCGGTATAAAAGCTGCCGCAAACGGAGTTTTAAATGTAAGTATCCTCGACGGCTGGTGGTGTGAAGGATATTCTGAAGAAAGAGGCTGGCGGATCGGAGACGGAGAGGAATATACGGATACGGCCTACCAGGATACCGTGGAGAGTCAAGCCCTTTATAATGTGCTGGAAAACGAAGTGATTCCATGCTTTTATGAAAGAAAGAATGGGGATGCGCCGGACCAATGGATCAAAATGATGAAAGAATCAATGAAGATGGCGATGCTGCAATTTTGCGCCCGTATAATGGTGGACAACTATGAAAAGAAATTTTATCTTCCCGTCGCAAAACGCTTTGCGTATCTGACGGCAGATAATGCCAAGGAAGCCGTAATTCTTTCCGCCCAGCATAAACGACTCAGCTCCCAGTGGGGAAAAATCAGGATAGAACGCCCTGTACGAAAAATTGAGGGTCCGTTCCGGGTGGGAGATAGCTTTGAAGTAACAGCGGTTGTGAACCTGGGAGAACTTGATCCCGGGGAGGTAGAAGTTGAACTCTATTACGGTAACCTGAAGACGGTGGATAGTATTGCTGACAGCCAATCTGAAAAAATGACCGTGAAGGAAAACCGCGGGAATGGCGAGTGCCTTTACGAATGCACCATAACCTGTGGCGCTTCAGGTCGATATGGTTTCACTGTCAGGGTTATACCCAGGGGAGATGACCGGATCAAATTTGTACCCGGACTTATTACATGGGCCTAGGGATTGAAAATTTAAGATTGACGATTAAGTATTGGAAATTTTAAATATTTAAATTAAAATCCTCTTGGGTTCCGGTTTGTCCGGTATAGGAACTGACCATGGCACATCCACAGAGCAATCCCCGTATTCTCGTTGTAACTCCGGAGATAACGTATTTGCCGGATCGTATGGGAGGCCTGGCCTCTTTTTTTACCGCCAAAGCAGGGGGACTTGCCGACGTCTCGGCTGCACTGATTAGTGCCCTGTTTGAACAGGGAGCGGACGTGCACGTCGCCATTCCGGATTACCGCTCCATTTTCAGTAACGGATTGGCCCCTGTTTTAAAAAAAGAGCTCAATAAAATTCAGCGCAAAATGCCCGATGATCGCATCCATCTGGCGGAAGACAGGGCCTTTTATTACATCAACCGCGTATATTCTGCCTACGGAGAGGAAAACATTAAACTCGCTCTGGCTTTTCAGCGTGAGGTGATCAATCACATCGTCCCTCAAGTCCAACCGGACCTGATTCACTGCAATGATTGGATGACCGGTATCATTCCGGCCATGGCCAGGCAAATGGAAATTCCATGTCTTTTTACCATTCACAATGTACACACCATAAAGACAACACTGGCCTACATCGAAGATAGGGGAATCGATGGCGCGTATTTTTGGCAACACTTGTATTACGAAAACATGGCCACGAATTATGAAGACATACGGGATACCAACCCTGTAGACTTGCTCACCAGTGGAATTTTTGCTGCTCATTTTGTGAATATTGTCAGCCCGACATTCCTTCTGGAAGTCGTCAAGGGGCAGCATGATTTTGTCGAACCTCCCATACAACGGGAATTGGCCAATAAATATCATGCCGGGTGTGCCGTTGGAATACTGAATGCACCGGATCCCTCCTTTAATCCTTCTTCAGATAAACATCTCAAGCAAAATTACGGTCCGGAGAACTATTTTTTGGGAAAACGTGCAAACAAGTTGTTTTTACAGGAAAGATTGGGCCTGATTAAAGACGAAAAAGCACCCGTCTTCTTCTGGCCATCCCGTCTTGATCCGGCTCAGAAGGGATGCCAGTTGTTAGACAAAATATTTTACAAGGTAATTTCCAAATATTGGAACCAGAATCTTCAGATCGTCTTTGTTGCCAATGGTGATTATCAAATGGTATTCAGAGACATTGTGAATTATCACGGATTTCAGAAACGCGTAGCCATCTGCGATTTTGATAACGGGCTGGAACATCAGGCTTACGGGGCTTCAGATTTTATCCTGATGCCGTCAAGTTTTGAACCGTGCGGCCTTCCGCAAATGATAGCCCCGCTATACGGCAGTCTTCCGGTAGCCCATGATACCGGTGGGATCCATGATACGATTAATGATCTGGATGTTAATAACAATTCCGGCAATGGCTTCCTGTTCAATACTTTTGATGCCAACGGGCTTTTCTGGGCCATCAACCAGGCCATGAAGTTTTATAATCTGCCCGATAGTATAAAGGCAGAGCAAATCAAACGGGTCATGACCGAAAGTACGGCCAATTTTACCCATGCCGCAACGGCTCGACAGTATATCGAGCTTTATGAAAAGATGCTGCGGCGGCCACTGATTGTGAACAAACCGTCGGATAGCTCAAGCGAATCATAAACTAAAAACACCAAGAAAAGACTCACCATGTGTGAAACTTCAGGTGATCCAAAAAATTCGGGTCAAGACAATCATATCCATACCCTACTCAAGCGTTTTTTATCCCGAGACTCCTACCTGACAACGTATACGAAAACCATCCGCCGGCGCTTGTTGAAAACCATCGAAACAGAATTGCGCCTGATACAAGGCAAAGGAAACCTATCGGACTTCGCCGCCGGCCACGAATATTTTGGATTGCATTTCCGAAACGGTGAATGGGTGTTTCGTGAGTGGGCGCCGAATGCCAGCCGGATCTATCTGATTGGTGATATGACGAACTGGACAGAGAAAAAAGACTTTGCGCTGCACCGGATCACCCAAGATGGTCATTGGGAAATTTGTTTGTCTCAAGACAAATTGAAACACGGCGATCATTATCGACTCCGTATTCACTGGCCCGGTGGTGAAGGCGATCGTATCCCTGCTTATTGCCGTCGCGTTGTACAGGATCCTGAAACGCTGATTTTTAACGCTCAGGTCTGGTCCCCGCCGGATCCGTATCACTGGAAATGTATGGATTTTCAGTCTTTACCGGACCCGATATTGGTTTACGAAGCCCATGTGGGTATGGCTCAGGAAGAGGAAAAAATTGGCTCTTATAGAGAATTTACCACACAAATCCTTCCGCGGATTGTTGCGACAGGCTATAATACACTGCAATTGATGGCCATTCAGGAACATCCTTACTACGGTTCTTTTGGCTACCAGGTTTCGAGCTTTTTTGCAGCTTCGTCCCGGTTCGGGACACCGGAGGAATTCAAAGAGCTTGTGGATACCGCTCATGATTCCGGTCTGAGGGTAATTATAGACCTGGTTCATTCACACGGGGTTTCCAACGAGGTGGAGGGTCTGAGCAGATTCGACGGCACACGGTATCAATACTTTCATGAAGGGCCACGGGGTATACACCACGCCTGGGATTCCAGGTGTTTTGACTACAAAAAGTATCAGGTGCTTCACTTTCTTCTTTCCAACTGCCGTTTCTGGCTGGATGAATATCGTTTGGACGGCTTCCGTTTTGACGGCGTGACCAGTATGCTTTACATGGATCACGGCTTGGAAAAAGCTTTTACTTCCTACGACGACTATTTTAACGACAACGTGGACGAAGATGCCCTTACATATCTGACCCTGGCCAACAAACTGATCCATGATGTGCGCCCGGATGCGATTACCATCGCTGAGGATATCAGCGGAATGCCCGGGCTGGCTGTCCCGATTTCATCCGGCGGCGTTGGATTTGATTATCGTTTTGCCATGGGAGTGCCCGACAACTGGATACGACTTGTCAAAGATACTGCGGATGAGGAATGGCACATGGGACATCTTTGGCATGAACTGACCAACCGGAGAAGGGATGAAAGGACCATCAGTTACACCGAATCCCACGATCAGGCTTTGGTAGGCGATAAGACGATTATTTTCCGTCTCATGGATGCGGATATGTATGATCACATGCAGGTGGGTGATGATAATCTTACCGTGGCCCGCGGAATGGCTCTGCACAAAATGATCCGGCTCATCACCCTGGCCACGGCGGGTAATGGGTATCTCAATTTCATGGGTAATGAATTCGGACATCCCGAATGGATCGACTTTCCAAGGAAAGGGAATAACTGGTCTTACAGATATGCCCGGCGCCAATGGCATCTAATGGATGACGAAAACCTGAAATATCAATTTCTTGCCCGTTTTGATCGAGACATGATATCTCTATCCAGGGATTATAAACTTCTGGAATCAACAGAGATACACCTTGTTCACGAGCACTCGGACAATAAAATTATTATATTTGAAAGAGCAGGGCTTCTATTCAACTTCAACTTTCATCCCGAACGCTCGTATTCGGATTATCGCTTCGAAGTGCTGCCTGGAAAATACCGTATGATTTTCAACAGTGATGCGCCGGAATATGGGGGGCATAACCGTTTACACCCGGACCAATATCATCAGACTCTGTTCGACACTTCAATGGAACGGCCATGTAATCTGCTCAGCCTATATCTCCCCAACCGCACGGCACTGGTTCTTCAACATTGCCGAATCTGATATTGAGTAAGGATACTGTGTTTTGGGTATGAATTTATCTCAGATGCAGAACAAGATACATATCGGAACCTCCGGATGGAACTATGATCACTGGAAAGAAGTGTTTTATGAGAAGGGCTGTCCCAAGTCCGATTGGTTGAAATTCTATGCAAAACACTTTAACAGTGTTGAAGTAAACGCGACCTTCTACCGATCCATGTCTCACAAAACTTACGAAACCTGGAGAAAAAAAACACCGAATGGGTTTTTTTGGTCGGTCAAAGCGAACCGTTACATTACCCATATCAAAAGACTAAAAGATATCGCTGAACCCTTAAAAAGATTTTTTGGCGAGTTGTCAGGATTACAAGAAAAACTTGGGGCCATTCTTTTCCAGCTCCCGCCAACACTGACCTTTGAAAAGGAAGTTTTCGAAGCGTTTTGCAGCCATATCCCAAGAAATAAGTTAGTCGCTATAGAGGCAAGACACCCGAGTTGGTTGGAAGATAAGGCGCTATCCTCTCTGAAAAAACATAACATTGCTTGGTGTATTTCAGATACTGCGGGACGCTATCCTTATCTTGAAGCGATAACATCCAACTTTATCTATATCCGTTTGCATGGATCAAGAAAACTATATGTGTCCGAATATTCAGAAAACGAAATGAGTAACTGGGCTGAAAAGATAAAAAAATGGGATGTGGACACTTATGTTTACTTTGACAACGATGCGATGGGGCATGCACCTAAAAATGCTCTTATGCTCAAAGACCTTCTGAGTCCCTGAACGGTTACAATATATCTTATCCGTTTTTCTCCCGATTTCTTGGGATAAACTCCCGCTCTTTAGAGGTCCCCACCATAAAAATGAAGCCTTCCCTCTATGGACAGAGTGAATGACACTCTGCTAATTAAACTCATAACAAGAATAAAATTTAAAGGAGATATGCAATGGCTGCAAATTTTCAAATATTGTCTTATAAAACCAGAGACAGTCTTCATCTAAAACTGAATGGTGATTTTGACGGAACCTCGGCATTTGAATTGATCAATACTATAAAAGATCATGGGGCCAATTTTTATCAAATATTTATTGATACAAATGATCTTAGGACCATTTATGCATTTGGCAGGAATGTGTTGCACAAGAACTTTGGCGCTTTAAAAAAACTCAGCAACCTAATTATTATCGGAGAAAATGAACGTTATTTAGCACAAAACTAGAAGCCAATATCCAGATGGGTGTAGCAAGTTGAGGATCATTCATTCCAATCGCCTCTTCAATTTTTATAATGACCCCTTACTCATTTATCTTCCCACCGGAACGGTCAAGAATTCCAACCGCCTGAATATGAGAGCAGAAGGATATATTCTGTTATCCATAAATCTTATGGCACTGAAAAAATTATTTAAATTGAGTACGGGATAACTTCCTATATCCTTGGGATGTTTTCCTGTTAAAATAAGAACTTTATCCTATAGACTTATTTTTTTAAATCTGCAATAAATCTTTTATTATAAAATTATATGGTTATCTATAATATTTTGATTAAACGAAAATTGAAAGCCCAATTCAAAATGATATGTAACCTGTTAGAATAAAATAAAAAAGATCATAACAGCCAAATTCAGGGGGTAACCCTATGTGATAGATAAAGGCTCATATACAGTTTAAAAACTGTAAAAAAATATGGGCCTTTTCGTTTTTTTTTCTGTTGGGAAATTATCAATGCCCGATAAAGAAGCAAATTGGGATTATTATGAGCAGACGACTTGGAAAAGGTGCATTAGAGGCCACCCGGCAGATAGTAAAGTTCTTCGAGACGCTGCTGCGTGCCTCGGCCGACGGTATCGTGATTACGGACTCGACGCATACTATTATTGTAGTCAATGAGACATTTTGCAACTTCTTCGGACGGCAGTGGCGGGATGTCGTTGAGACCCGTATGTTCAGCTGGCTTGAACAACTTGATGCCGATATTTTGAACCGTTGGTCTGAGCTGGAAAAGAAGGTCCGTCGCGATGGTTTTTGCTGTAATGCCGAGTTTGAGATGACAACAAAGGACAAAGTGAGCCATTTCAGTGTCAATGCTTCTCTTCTCGAACAAGTTGCAGATGACGAGCCGGGTGTTATCATCAGCATCTGGCGCAACGTTACAGAACGTGAGCATGCAGCAGAGGTGGCCTTGCGGAAGAAGACCCATAATCTTGGCATAAGGGTTAAGGAACTCAACTGCCTTTATGGTATTGCCAATCTTGTTGAGCAGCAGGATCTTTCGTTGGAGGAATTACTTCAGGGGACCGTTAATCTTATTCCTCCCTCGTGGCAATATCCGGAAATCACTTGTGCACGAATCATTTTACACGGCAAAGAATGGAAAACAAACAATTTCCGGGAGACCATTTGGAAACAGTCCTGCGACATTAAAGTGCATGGTGAACCGAGCGGTGTTTTGGAGGTTTATTACCGGGAAGAAAAACCGGAAATTGATGGGGGTCCTTTCTGTACAGAAGAAAGGAGGTTGATCAATGCTATTGCCGGGCGAATGGGAAAAATTGTCGAACGGAGGCAAGCTGAGAAGTTAGTGAAAGCAAGCGAAGAGAAATGCCGAACCCTTCTGGAAATTACATCGGAAGGATGCTGGCTCATTAATCCTGAACTCAAAACTATCGAAGTCAACGCGGCTCTTTGCAAAATGCTTGGCTACAGTCAAGATGAGATGATTGGCAAGACACCTTTTGACTTCGTTGATGATGAGAACCGAAAGATTTTTATCGAGCAGACCTCAAAGATATCCGTCACTGCCCATCGCAGTTATGAAATTACCTTGAAAAAAAAGACCGGTGAAGACCTGCCAACATATTTTAATGCCACCACAATTAGAGGTAAAGCGGGCGAGGTGCTGGGTGCCTTTGCATTTATTACTGATATTACCGAAAAGAAGCGGGCCGAGGAGGCACTGAGAAAGAGCGAAGATCAATATCGCAACATTTTTAAAAATATTCAGGATGTTTATTATGAAGTAACCCTTGATGGAATAATTCTGGAAGCCAGCCCCTCGATAGAAGATGTTTCGCTCTACAAAAGAGAAGAGATTATAGGAAAATCATTATCCGATATATACGTTGATCCGAAAAATAGAGATGAATTTCTAAAAGAGCTTCTGAAAAAAGGAAAAGTCACTGACTATGAAGCGCTTATGGTAGACAAAGACGGTTCTCAAACCTATTGTTCGATAACGGCAAAGCTGATACGAGATAAACTTGGACATCCTGTAAAAATTATCGGCTCGTTGCGTAATATCACCGAACGAAAACGGGCTGAAGAACATATTAATCTCCTCACCCAGGAATTGATGAGGACTCAGGAAAGTGAACGTCAGAGGATTTCCCGTGACCTGCACGACCAAGTGGCGCAAGACCTTTCCGCGGTAAAAATCGGCTTTGAAACGCTTTTTGATCATCCGCCTGCGACATCTCCCGAGATCCGGCGAAGCGTTTCTGAACTGTCAAGAATGCTTCAAGAATCCATAAAAGCAGTGCGGGATGTCTCATATGATTTACGTCCTCCGGCTCTTGATGAAATGGGGCTTGTTGAGATGCTTGTTCAGAAACGAATGGCAACCCTAACAAAAGAAAAGCGAATGGGTATTCATAGCATGGAGCAAAGAGTTAAATTGCTTCAGGGTGAAATGGAGATTCAGTCAAAGCCGATGCAGGGCACAACGATCTCTATTTGGTTGCCATATAAGGATAATAGTAGTGGCTCAAAAGAAAACCATATTGATAATAGACGACCATCCCCTTTTTAGGGAGGGCCTTAAGGCGATCATCGGACGCAACCATAGGTTTGAAGTGGTCGGCCATGGACTCCAAAAGGCGAAGGAACTCAAGCCGGATTTAGCGTTGGTGGATATGTCTTTGCCGGATCAAAGCGGCATCCAACTGACCCGCGAAATTAAGAATGCATTGCCGAAAACACGGATTATGATTATTACCATGCACTCTAAAGTAGATTATATTGTTAAAGCATTTCAGGCCGGAGCCACAGGATATGTGATCAAGGAATCGACCTCTGAAAGATTGTTACAGGGGATAGATACGGTGTTGAAGGGAGAGTATTTTATGGACAGTTCCGTCTCCCACAGGGTGGTTGAAAAACTTATGGAATTCCCGGAAAAAGAGATGAAGATGACGGATGCGAGCTATGACACTCTGACCCGCCGAGAACAAGAGATTATGGTATTACTGGCCCAAGGGCTTTCCAATAAACAGATCGCGGAAAAACTTTTCATTAGCCCCAAAACTGTTGAGAACCACAGATCAAATATTTTGCGCAAGCTTAATATCCACAGCACCATAGAACTGGTTCGATATGCCGCAAGGTTAGGAATTATCGACGTGGACCTGTGGAAAGGATAAGCCTGCCTACAAAGACCTATCTAGTGTCCATCCATAAACCGCATCTTTCGGCCCCCGGCGGCGTTCTCGCTCTTTTTCAATCCTCGAAATAGCGCACTATGCCTGCGGTTGAAAACTCGCTCGGGCCTTG
>JAFDHQ010000043.1 GCA_019308685.1 Deltaproteobacteria bacterium | reverse complement strand
GCAAATATATTAACGCTCATTACCGTAATAGTTCCTGATGAAAAATGAATGGTAACCGTTCACGGATTTTTTGAAATCACAAATTCCAAGTACCAAATTACAAATAAATCCCAATAAATACAAGATACTTCCATTATGTCATGTCGATCAAATTTCGGGCCTGCTTCCGGGCCCATCTGTCAGTAAAAGTCGGGTTCGTAACAACCGTGTGGCTCTCCATTGTTTTTCCGATAACCTCAGGTATTTTAACAAATGGGACACGCTGCTTCAAAAAAGCCTGAACGGCCATCTCATTTGCGGCATTTAACACCGCCGGCAGCGTCTCTCCGGCTTGGCAGGCCTGGTACGCCAGATCAAGGCATGGAAACTTATTTAAATCGGGCTGTTCGAAGGTAAGCGATCCGATCCCGGCAAAATCAGGCAGCGGCTGTTCCAGTGCAAGACGTTCAGGATACGACAGGGCGTAGGCAATTGCCCCCTTCATATCCGGAATTCCAAGCTGGGCCATTACCGCTCCATCTTTAAAAGAAACCATGGAATGAATCACACTTTGCGGGTGGATCAGAACTTCAATCATTTCCTGAGAAATACCAAACAGACATTTTGCTTCTATAACTTCTAGCCCCTTGTTCATTAGGGTCGCTGAATCGATGCTTACCTTTTTTCCCATCTGCCAGGTTGGATGGTTGAGTGCATCCCGGGGCTTAATTTTCACAAATTCGTTTTCCGGCCGGTTCAAAAACGGACCGCCAGAAGCGGTGAGGAGGATTTTATCCAGATCCTGTCTGCGATTGCCTGCAATGCATTGAAAAATTGCGCTGTGCTCACTATCTATTGGAATTATCTTTACACGATTTCGTGCCGCCATTTTTATAACCATCTCGCCGGCCATTACAAGGGTTTCCTTATTTGCCAGGGCAATGTTTTTTCCCGCCTCTATGGCAGCGAGGGTCGGTATCAGTCCGGCCGCTCCTACAACTGCGGTAACAACCATATCAACAGAATCATAGGTCGCCGCAGTCCTGTAACCGTCTTGCCCATACATAATTTCAACCCTTGATCCCGACGGAATCAGGTGTTTCAATTCAACAGCACGGGTTTCATCAAAAACCACGGCGATGTCAGGGCTGAATTTTTCTACCTGACCGGCCAATAAGCTTATATTGTCTTTGGCTGCAAGCGCCTTTACGGTAAATCGTTCGGGAAACATGGCTACAATTTCAAGTGCATTGCGCCCAATGGATCCTGTGGATCCAAGTATGGAAAGATTTTTCATTTTATAATATGTGTTCTATGAAAAAGTAAGCGACCGGGGCTGCAAAAAGTAACGCATCAATCCGATCCAGAAATCCACCGTGACCGGGAAGGAATACACCGGAATCTTTTATATTGGCGACTCTTTTAAGTTTAGATTCAAACAAATCACCCACCTGTCCTGCAACACCGATGCAAAGGAAAAAAAGGATACTTAAGTTCCACTGCAACAGCGGAAGAAAAAAGATTTTAAACAAAGCACCCGCGCACACATTGACGGCAAGTCCGCCAACAGCGCCTTCTACGGTTTTGTTCGGACTTACGGCAGGGCAAAGCTTATGTCGCCCAAAATAAGATCCGGTATAGAATGCGCCCGTATCACCCAGAAAAACCACGATTAACAGGAAAAAAATCCAGGAGACACCATCATCACCATTCCGGATGAAAATAAGATACGATAGAAATACAGGTATATATACAACTCCCAGAAGCTGTTTTAAAACAATTTCCGATACGGAGGCATCAGATTTAAATTTAGGAAGAGAGATCAGGGCAGAAACAATTAGATTTAAAGCAATAAGGCCTAAAATAATTTTGAATGAATTCATATATGCAGCCCATATAATCGCCGGCGCTATGATGAACGCCAAAAGCTTAAAGCAAAATGGATTCAAGGGGTTGGTTTTGCCAAGTAAAATATGAAAAAATTCCCAAAGGGCTATGAGACATACGGCACCGATAAACATAGAAAACATCAATGGCCCTCCGATGCCGATCAGCAACACAAGAAAGGGAATGGCCACAAAAGCTGTAATCCATCGTTTCAAATGCATGTTAATTGTAAAAAAACTCCTTAAAACCCATCATTTTTACTCCGACTGTTCCGTCCGCCATCGCCCGAGCTTCCGTCGAATGCCGGGCAGGCTCAGTGGCGGGCGAGTTTGCAATGGCCGGCCGGGCCACGCTTCGAAGTTTAATCTTCAGACTTTACCGAACCTCCGTTCGCGCTGCTGATAATCTTTCAGGATTTGCACAAATTCATCCTTCCCAAAATCGGGCCATAACGTATCCGTAATATGAATTTCCGAGTAGGCTATCTGCCACAGGAGAAAATTGCTTATGCGCATTTCTCCGCTGGTTCTAATCAAAAGATCCGGATCAGGCATTTGACGGGTATACAGGTGTTCAGATATGGTTTCCGGTGTTATTGAATCCGGATCGATACGGTCATCCTTGGCTTTTATTGCAATTTCTTTAACCATCCTAACAATTTCGGCCCGCCCGCCGTAGCTCAATGCCAGATTTAGGGTCATGCCGTTATTATTTTTTGTTAACGCCATGATGTTATGTAATTTTTGCCGGACACTTTCCGGTAACCGTTCTATCTGTCCGATGGCATACAAGCGGATATTGTTATCCACCATCTCTTTTTTTTCCGATTCGAGAAATTTTTTAAGAAGGGCCATCAAAGCAACGACTTCGGATTGAGGTCGCTGCCAATTTTCAGTGGAAAAAGCATACAGGGTCAGATAGGGGATGCCGATTTCGCGGCAGGTTCGAACAATGGTTCGAACCGTTTCAGAACCCTTTTCATGCCCTTGAATCCGATTTAAGAAGCGCTTTTTGGCCCAGCGGCCGTTACCGTCCATAATAACGGCAACATGTAAGGGTAACTTTGTGGGATCAAGATCATTGTAACTCGAGGAAGATGTATTAGAATTCAAGGATTTCTTTCTCTTTTTCTTTACAGACATCATCGATAAGCTTGATATGCTTATCTGTTATCTTTTGAACCTGGTCTTGGGCTCTGAAGGCATCATCTTCCGAAATCTCACCATCCTTTTTCAATCCTTTCAACAGCTCGTTGGAATCACGCCGAATGTTGCGCACAGCCACCCGATGTTCCTCACTTTTTTTATAAATAACCTTGACAAGTTCTTTTCTTCTCTCTTCGTTAAGCGGCGGAATGGAAATGCGGATGAGCTTGCCATCGTTTGAAGGCGTTAACCCTAAGTCGGATTTCAATATAGCCTTTTCTATATCCTTGATTACGGAAACATCCCATGGCTGTATGGTGATAAGTCTACTTTCAGGGATAGAAAGAGATGCCATCTGATTAAGAGGAGTCATCGTACCATAGTATTCAACCCGAATATCATCAAGAATGGACAGGGAAGCCCGTCCGGTCCGGACCTTCTTAAATTCATTTTTAAGAGAATCTATCGACTTTTCCATACCCTCCCGAGTTTCCTGATATATCGATTCAATCATGGATTTCTCCCTATTTAAAGCTCTAAGAATTTCTACAATCTATTAAAATCACTTTTTTTAGTGGCTACCTGTTTGTGCTACCGGTATGGAAGAATGGAATATAGACCTCCGGTTCGGAGAGAATACCGGCCTTCGGGGCACAGGCCCCAATGGGCCGGAGGCCAATTGGGCGAAGTCCCTAAGTGCTTATCCGGGTTCCCACCGGTTCTCCACATATTACTCTTTTTATATTTCCCTTATTTGTCAGATTAAAAACAACAAGGGGAAGCTTATTATCCATGGCCAGAGAAATGGCCGTCATATCCATCACATGGAGTTGTTGTTCTATGACCCCCATATATTTGATATTTTTTATAAATTTAGCATTCTTGCAGACCACCGGATCTGAATCATAAAGGCCGTCAACCTTTGTCGCCTTTAAAAGGATCTCGGCACGTATCTCCTGTGCCCTAAGCACCGCAGCGGTATCGGTGGTAAAATAAGGATTGCCGGTACCGGCTGCAAATATCACCACCCGCCCTTTTTCAAGATGTCGGATCGCCCTCCGGATGATGAACGGTTCGGCCACCTCATGCATTGAAATGGCGCTCTGGACACGAGTCATAATCCCATTTTCTTCCAGAACATCCTGCAAGGCCAGACTGTTAATCACCGTGGCCAACATTCCCATGCGGTCGGCAGAAACTCTGTCTATACCATATGAGGCGGCGGCAACCCCTCTGAAAATATTACCACCGCCCACCACTATGGCTATTTGAACTCCAAGGTCAAATACCGAGTGGACTTCTTCAGCCACATATTTTATGACATCAGGGTTTATTCCAAAATTCTGATCACCCATCAATGCTTCACCGCTCAGTTTCAATAGAACCCTTTTGAATTGAGGCATTGTCAACGTTTATTCCTCACCTATTTTAAACCTTGCGAAACGTTTGATTGTGATATTTTCGCCGATTTTTGCAATCATATCCTTTAAGAGATCTTCAATGGTTATATCGGGATCACGAACATAGGCCTGATTCATCAGGCAGTTGTCCTTAAAAAATTTGTTAAGCTTGCCTTCTACGATCTTGTCTACTATTTTTTCAGGCTTGCCCATTTCCAGGACCTGTGCACGGTAAATTTCTTTTTCTTTGTCGATGGTTTCCTTAGGAACATCTTCTTGCCGTATACCTACAGGATTTGTTGCGGTAATATGCATGGCAATATTTTTTGCAAATTCCTTAAAATCTTCATTTTTTGCAACAAAATCGGTTTCACAGTTAATTTCGACCAGAACACCCAGCTTGCTGTCCATATGAATATAAGACTCGACGATTCCTTCCGTCGTGGCCCTTCCGGCGCGTTTGGCCGCTGTAGCCAACCCTTTTTTTCTTAAAAAATCGATCGCCTTGCCCGTATCTCCGTTACATTGGGAAAGCGCTTTTTTACAATCCATGATTCCCGCCCCGGTCTTTTCACGGAGCTCTTTGACCGTTGCAGCACTAATTGTCGCCATCATTATTCTCCTGTATCTTCAGCTTCAGTGGTTTCTTTCGATGCCTGACTTTCAGAATCTTCAGGGGCTTCAGTAGGTTCGGTTGCAGATGTTGTTTTTTTAATTATTTCCACAACAGGTCCCTCTGTACCATCTGAAATAACCTTTCTTTCACCCGGCTTTAATTCCGAACTAGCGGCCGCAACCTCGGATACTTCCTCCACTTCTTTGTCGGTTTCAGCCTGCCGTTTTTCAGCCAGACGTTCTTTACCTTCAATACAAGCATCAGCAATTCTGGATGTGATTAGCCGTATGGCACGGATGGCATCATCATTGCCGGGTATGATATAATCAATCTCATCCGGATTACAATTGGTATCTACAATAGCAATAATCGGAATTCCCAGTCGTCTCCCCTCACGAACTGCGATCGCCTCGTTCTTGGGATCAACCACAAAAAGAGCACCGGGAAGATCATTCATGGTACGTATTCCGCCAAGATTATTGTCGAGTTTGACCCGTTCCTTTTCAAGCTTCAGCCCTTCTTTTTTAGGAAAAAGATTGATCGATCCGTCATTTACAATGGTATTTAGATAGTTAAGACGTTCTATACTTTTTTTTATGGTCTGAAAATTTGTCAGCATCCCGCCCAGCCATCGGTTATGAACATAAAACATTTCACATCGATTCGCTTCTTCATAGATGGAATCCCGGGCCTGTTTTTTGGTCCCTACAAAAAGGAGCATCTTGCCGCCTGAAACGGTATCTACTACAAAATCATATACTGTTCTGAACATTCGAACAGTTTTCTGAAGGTCTATAATATAAATGCCGTTCCTGGCCCCAAAGATATACGGCTTCATCTTGGGGTTCCAGCGCTTTGTCTGATGACCAAAATGTACTCCGGATTCAAGTAGTTCTTTCATGGTAATATACGCCATTATTTTCTCCCTTCTTAAACGGTTTTTCCACCGCCCATATCACTCCCAAATCCAACCCCGCCATACGGGGCACCAGGAAATAGGTCCAAAGGCGTGCGAATTTGTTATTGTCCATCCATAAACGGCATCTTTTGGCCCTCGGCGGCGTTCTCGCTCGTTTTCAATCCTCGAAATAGCGTGCTATGCCTGCAGTTGAAAACTCCCTCGGACCTTGCCGAAAACCAAAATCTACCATTTATGGATGGACATAAGTTAAACTAGATTTTCTAACAAATTAAATATTGATACGCAACAATTTTTTATTACTTTTTTTTCATACGGACAACACGATCGTATCCACTATAATCTTTTGTAAACACAACATGTTCATAATTTCCACATTGGTCGATAATACTCCGGACATCATTTTTTTGATCATGACCGATTTCCAGGAGCAGGCTCCCATTCCGGTTCAGATAGTGATGAGCCGTATTAATAATATGTCTTAAACAGAAAAGTCCGTCTTTGTCGCCGTCAAGGGCCGAAACCGGTTCATACTTGTAAATTTCAGGTTGGAGACGCTCAATCTCCCGAGTGGAAACATAAGGCGGGTTTGATATAATCATATCAAATCGTTTTCTCCCACACGTTAACGGCATAAACCAGTCCGCACAGAAAAATCTGACCGTCGTATCGAGGCCATGTCGCTTTGAATTTTGTCCGGCCAGACGAACGGCTTCAACGGAACGGTCAGAGGCAAAATAAGTATGTTTCATTCGCATGGATGCGATGGCAAGAATTACGGCCCCGGATCCTGTGCCGAGTTCTAATATGCTTTTTGGCGCCGGTTTAACATCATTACTATTATCCTCGGGCAAAAGACTTAATGCAGCCTCGACCAGGCATTCGGTCTCGGGTCGCGGGATCAAGACATCTTTTGTGATAGCGAAATCCATGGACCAGAATTCTTTGACGCCTAAAATATATGCAACCGGTTCCCGTTCAATCCTCCGTTTTATTAAAACTTTAAATTTCGAAAGCTCATTTAAGCTCAACGGCTGATCGTATCGCAAGTACAGATCTATTCTTTTTAATTTTAAGACATGAGCGAGAAGTATTTCGGCTGTAGATCTTGGGCTATCTATATCGTGGGATTTAAAATAAGAAGTGGTCCATTTGAGAAGTTTTATTATGGTCCATTCAGGATCCCTGGACTTCGGCTGATTCTGCATTCTGTAATGCCTGGGTCTGATAATAAGTTGCAAGCTTTTCGATGAGTTCGTCCAATTCCCCCTGCATAATGTTTTCGAGCTTGTAAAGGGTAAGTCCGATCCGGTGGTCGGTCACTCTTCCCTGGGGAAAGTTATACGTCCTGATTCTTCCGCTTCTGTCTCCGTTTCCTATCTGGCTTTTCCGCTCTTTGGATCTTTTTTCATCCTGCTCCCTGATCATACGATCGAGAATACGGGCACGAAGTACTTTCAAGCCCTTGTTTTTATTTTTCAACTGAGATTTTTCATCCTGGCAGGTGACCACCATTCCGGTCGGGAGATGGGTAAGACGTACCGCTGAATCGGTTGTATTGACACTTTGACCTCCCGGACCGGTTGATCGGAACACATCGACTTTAATTTCAGTTGGATCGATATGAAGTTCAACTTCCTCGGCTTCTGGCAAAACCGCAACAGTGACTGCAGAGGTATGTATCCGCCCCTGAGTCTCGGTTTCCGGAACCCGTTGGACACGATGTATGCCGCTTTCATATTTAAAACGGCTGTATGCCCCCTTGCCGTGGATCATGGCGATGATTTCTTTTAAACCGCCAATACCGGTAGGATGATGGGTCATGACTTCGACTTTCCAATTTTTATTTTCCGTATACCGGGTGTACATTCTGAAAAGATCACTTGCAAACAGCCCGGCCTCTTCTCCGCCGGTTCCCGCCCTTATTTCCACAATAACATTTTTATCATCATTGGGATCTTTGGGCAAAAGGAGATTCTTAAGATCGTTTTCGAGGTTTTCTTTGCGAAGTTTTAGGACTCCGACTTCATCCCGGGCCATCTCTTTAATATCCGGATCCTTGTCCTTTAAAAGCTCCATGCTGTCATTGAGCTCTTCCATGGTCCGTTTATACTTTCTAAAAACCGATACAATTTTGCTTAGATCGGCATGTTCCCGGCTATATTTCTGGTATGCATCCCGATCTTGCACAATAGCCTTTCGACTTCTAAAAATCGATTTTCAACACCTGACAATTTATCAAACATAGGTCTCATTTTACTCTGAAAAACCTGGTCCTTTGAGCCAGGTCAGAATCCTCCGGCTCTGGCTTGGAGTTTTGTGTCTAAAATCACAAATTCCAAGCACCAAATCTCAAATAAATCTCAAATTCCAAATCTCAAATTCCAAACAAGGGCCAAAGCCATTAAAAAAAAACGGCCCATCACCTTTTGCATATATTAATGCGTGCTAAACCGTATCGGTGAATGGGCTGTTTATTGGTTCTGAAATTTTTCATATTTCTTGCGGAAACGCTCGATTCGTCCGGCAGTGTCCACAAGTTTCTGTTTGCCTGTAAAAAAAGGATGGCATTTTGAGCAGATTTCAACACGGATATCCGATTTTGTCGAACCCACCTGCAATTCATTGCCGCATGCGCATCTTATGGTTGTTTGTTGATATTCCGGATGAATTTCCTTTTTCATGTATTTCTAACCTCCTGCTTTTCTTTTACGCATTCATTGAATTCAGAAAATCTTGATTATTTTTTGTTCCATTCATTTTATCGAGCAAAAATTCCAAACTGTCAACCGGATTTAAGGAAGATAGCAGTTTTCTTAAAATCCAGACACGCGTCAGGGTTTCCTGATCCAGAAGAAGCTCTTCCTTGCGAGTGCCCGATTTTTTGATATCAATGGCAGGGAATACCCGCTTATCGGCCAGCCTTCGATCCAGTTGAATTTCCATATTGCCGGTGCCCTTGAACTCTTCAAAAATTACTTCGTCCATACGGCTTCCCGTATCAACCAGGGCGGTTGCGATAATGGTGAGACTCCCTCCCTCTTCAATGTTTCTGGCGGCTCCGAAAAAACGTTTTGGGCGTTGAAGTGCATTTGAATCAACGCCTCCGGAAAGTATCTTTCCGCTGGGCGGGATGACGGAATTGTATGCCCGTGCCAGCCGGGTGATACTGTCCAGAAGGATCACCACATCTTTTTTATGTTCTACCAGGCGCTTGGACTTCTCAATAACCATTTCAGCGACCTGAACATGCCGTTCTGCAGGTTCGTCAAAGGTGGAACTGATGACCTCCCCGTCTACGGATCGCTCCATGTCCGTAACCTCTTCGGGCCGCTCGTCAATAAGAAGTACAAAAAGAACAATATCTTTATGATTTGTACTGATACTGTTGGCAATGGACTGCAACAGCATTGTTTTGCCGGACCTGGGGGGCGAGACGATCAATCCTCTTTGGCCAAAACCCGTGGGCGTCAAAAGGTCCATTATTCTCATGGAATAATTATCAGAATCGCATTCAAGCAGTATCTTATTGTCAGGATATAGCGGCGTGAGATTGTCAAAAAGAATTTTTTCCCTGGAAACCTCCGGGTCTTCATAGTTAACTGCCTCGACCTTTAACAGGGCGAAATACCGTTCCGTCTCCTTGGGCTGACGAATCTGCCCGGACACCGTATCTCCGGTTCTTAAATTGAATCGGCGTATCTGCGAGGGTGACACATAAATATCATCCGGTCCCGGCAGGTAATTGTAATTCGGTGCCCGCAAAAATCCAAATCCGTCCGGCAGAATTTCGAGCGTGCCTTCCCCGAATATCAAACCGGTCTTTTCAATTTCTGCTTGTAACAGGGCAAAAATAAGATCCTGTTTTCTCATTCCGGCCGCCCCGTCAATTTTGAAATCTTTGGCCAAAAGAGCCAACTCGCTAATTTTCTTTTCTTTGAGTTGAACAATGTTCATAATATGGGAATTCCTTTTTGAGAGCGGCCGGGCCGCATTTTATAAGCTATTGAAATATTCTATAAATTATCAACCGGATCCATATTGACTTTTATGGAAGAAAATGTATTCAGTGAATTAATATTGAAAGATTAGACATTCTTTCCAAATGGGGGGATCCAAACAGGGGTGTTTTTATTCGTCAATTTCCGACACTTTAAACCATGATCTCCTAACTGTCAAGGACTTTTGGTCCTTTTTGCGTTATTTTTAAAAATTTTTCATATAACCGATCAACGGATTTTATGAGTTGTTCCTTTGAACCGTCATTGGGTAATACAAATCCTGCACGTTCGATCTTTTCTTGATCCGGCATCTGAACATTTAAAAGTTCTTCAGCCTGATCACGGGAGACGTTATCGCGCTCCATCAGGCGTTTAACCCGCAATTTACGGTCAGCACTGACAACGACAACCAGATCGAATTGTTCTTCCATGCCGAGTTCAAAAAGAAGGGGAACTTCTACCGCCACCACACGATCCCCGTGCTGTTTCGCGTCAGCCATTTTTTGCTGCATGAGCTTGGATATCTCCGGATGTATGAATCGCTCCATAGTAAGGCGGGAAGTAAAGTTATTTACAATAATACGTCGCAGCATTTGGCGATTCAGTGTGCCGTCACTTAGCACGACACTTGCACCAAAATGCTTGAGGATTTTTTCATGAGCCGTCGAGCCCGGAGCCACAGCTTCCCTTGCCAGTGTGTCGGCACTTATAATTTTTATACCCAACTCTTTCAGTCGGTTACAAACCAAGCTCTTGCCGGCTCCGGCTCCCCCGGTAACCGCAACTTTAAAGACTTTTTTTATCGTTTCGACCATATGGTATCCAGATAGACACAACCTGAAAACAGTGATATAAGTACGAGTTAGAATACTCATAAAGAGATGTAACGTCAAGAAAAGTAAAAAGATTCATGATTCATTTTAATTCAAGTATTTTTTCTCAAACAAAAGGCGCATATATCATCGGCGGCTCGATCAGGGATCTGCTTCTTGACCGAATTCCAACGGACTATGACATTGCGGTCACGGAAAATCCCAAAGAATTTGCGGAAAACATGGCCAAAAACATATCGGGACGATGGATAAAAATAGGAAAACCCGGGCAGACGATCATTCGGGTGGTATCCAATGATCATATCTTTGATATCACCTCTTTAAACGGCGCTTTCATAGAAGACGACCTTAAAAAAAGAGATTTTACCATCAATGCCATGGCATATGATCTTTCTTCAAAAGAAATTATCGACTGCCTGGGGGGTCTTCGGGACTTGGCCGATAAAAAAGTGCGCATGGTTTCAGCAGATGTTTTTAAAAAAGATCCGATCCGTTTGATGCGGGCCTATAGAATCGGTGCATGCTTGAATTTCGAAATTGAATCACAGACGGCTTCCAGTATAAGCACTTACGCAAAACTCATACACCGTTCCGCCGGTGAGCGGATCCGGGAAGAAATTTTCAAATTGCTGGGCACGTCGAAATCATATCATTATATTTCCCAAATGGCTGACGCCGGTCTTTTAAGCGCCGTCTTCCCGGATCTTGACCGGTTAAAGGGATGTTTTCAAAACAGCCATCATCTTTATGACGCGTTTGAACATACTCTAAAAGCTTATTTGCATCTTGAAACCATACTCAATCATCCGGACACGCTTTTTATGGATACCTGCAACCCGATCCGGCAATATCTTGATAAAGAAAAAACCGTGCTCATTAAATATGCCATTCTGTTACATGACTTGGGCAAGCCTTGGACGAAAACCATAGATAACCGGAGAATAATCCATTTCTACGGCCATTCCCGTAAAAGTGCCGATTTGGCTCAAAAAATTAGCCAGAAGTTGAGACTTTCCAATCGTGAAAAGCAGTTCATCGATTTTATTATCCGTAACCATTTACATCCGCTCTTTCTTTTCACGGCCATGCAGAAAAAAACGTTAACCCATAAGGGGATCACCCGTTTCTTTAAAAAATGCGGAGACAACACGCCTGCCCTGCTGCTGCATGCCATTGCCGATAGCATGGCAAAACAAGACCAGCCAAATCAAACAAACGAGGTATTCATGGGGTTTGTAAAAGAAATGATGCATCAGTTTTTTTATAGTTTTAAACCCAAAATCGAGGAACCGCCCCTGATTACCGGCCGTGACCTTATTCATGAATTCGGGCTTATGCCTTCACCGGAATTCAAAACCATTCTAAACCGTGTGCAGGAAGAAAAATTGACGAATCAAATAAAAAGCAGGTCCGAGGCCCTGGCATGGGTAAGGGATTATCTAATGAGAGGTTCAACTCGTTGTTCTTCGTAAATTACCCCAAAACCCGGCCGGCAGGAATAGAACGGCCAATATGAGCACCACCCCATACAGGAACTCATGTCCTGCGGGAATCAGGGGGTGAAAAATGAATTGATCCAAGGGATAAATAATTAGCGCTGCCAGAGCAGGTCCTATAATGGTGAACCGGCCCCCGCAAATAGCGAAGATCATGGGTATGGCGGAAAAATGAAGTCCATAGACCAGTCCCGGGTTAATATATCGGACCAGATGTGCATAACAGGCACCGCTGATTCCGGTGAAAAAGGCACTGAGCAGCATAGAGAACAATCGAAGGCTGTCCGCATGAATGCCCACGGCTTGGGAAGCGATTTCCTCTTCTCGGATGGCCTGAAGCGCCAGACCCAGATTGGAACGAAATATAAATCCCACCACGCCCAGTAATAAAAGAAAATAAATAAACACAATATAATAAGAGGCCGTGAAACTGGAATAAAAATCGATATGCCATGGTCCCAGGTTCAGGGAGGGAAATCCCGGCAGGCCTACCAGTCCCAAAGAACCGCGGGTCACTTCATCCCAGTTATCGGTAATAACTCTGGGGATTTCTATAAAGGCCAGGGTTGCCAGGGCAAAATAAGCACCTCTCAGGCGCATGCAGATCAGACCCATAATAAAACCGAGTCCCGTGGCGATAAACCCGGCTAAAGGAATGGTGATCCAGAGAGACAGACCCAAATTAAGACTTAAAAGGGCCGAAGCATAGGCGCCGGAACCGAAAAAAGCGGCGTGTCCAAGGGAAATCGAACCGCTTAAACCCAGAATGTTCCAGGCAAGTGCCAGGGTAGCCAGGAGCAGGGCATGGGTAAAGACCTGAAGAATATAGTCATTGTGCCGAGCCAAAAGTGGAAGCAGCAACAAAAGGAATAGACCTATCAAAAGACTGACTTTATCCGGCGTTAATCCCTTATTGAAGCCGTATCGAGAATTTTTTGTTGTTGAATGAATCATTATGAACTCGTAAAAAGCCGAAATCCGACGGCAAAGTAAAAAGCTCCAAATTCAAGGCGCGCAAATCCTGAGGAATGAGGCGTACTTATAGTACGCTGCAGTGACGAAGGATGCAGCGCAACGCAGAAGTTGGACTTTTTACAAAGCCGTCAATCATTATATGTTCGATAACAGCTCAACGTTCTTCATTTCCAAGAATGCCATAAGGCTTGAACGTCAGCAGGATGAGCAATAAAACCGCCGTAACCATCTCACGCCAGCTGGATCCGCAGAGTATGACGGTAAAAGATTCGGCCAGACCCAGAATCCAGCCTGCCAGGATAATTCCGCTAAGGCGGCCCACACCGGCAAAAATGGTAATGGTAATGGCCAGCAAAGTGACTTCATGTCCGGTTGACGGATAAAGGTAGTGTGTGCAGCCGTAAAGCGGTCCTGCCAGACCGATAAGGACAGCACCGAGGCAGAAAGCGAATGTTCCCATGATCGTTACGTTAATTCCTGACAAAGCGGCCGCCTCCTTATCCTGAATCGTGGCCCTCAGCGCCTTTCCCAGATAGGTTCGGTACATTAGTATATAAAGCAGGAAGATCACGATCAGGGACAATAGAAGCAGGGTGAACTGGCTATAACTCATATAAATCCCATGGAACTGGAAACCCTTATTCAGGGATGGGATGCGAATCAGCCGATAATGACCGGAAAAAAGGAAAAGCATACTGTTTTGGATGACAATGGCCATTCCGAAACTCAGCACGATGGAATTTAGCTCCAGAGGCTCGCTGAGACGGGAAAATAGGCGTTTGATACCCAGGCATATCAAAAATAAAACCAGAATGGCGACCGGAAATGTTAACACGAAGGACAACGCATATACTTTCCAGAGCCAGTAGGCCACATAGCCGGCCAATACCACCAGTTCGCCATGGGCCAGATTAAAATAGCGGGTGACCCCAAAGATCAGTGCAAATCCAAGTGCAATCAGGATATAAAAGGAGCCCATGGATATGCCCGAAACCAGAACCGTCGTCCACATAAGCTATCTTTGATCCCATGGGGGCATTGGATAAACGGGCTGTCCGGCGGCTCGATCGGATGGATAGACAACCACGAGTTTCTCTTTCTGAATCTGCACAACCACATGTTTGTAATGGAGAGGATCTCCGGTTTTGTCAAAGGCAAGATGCTCCATGGGCAGAAGCAAGTCAAGTTTTGTCAATGCCATGCGAATATTATCACCGGTCAGGGGCAGGCCGTTATGCAACACCGCCTGCATGGCCGCGATCAGAGCACGGGCAGAGGTGTAACCGTGCATGCTGGTGGTGTTCGGCTGCTGGTTGAACATTCGGCTGAATCTTTGAATAAAGGCCATAGAGGCCGTTTCCGTACCGGGTTCGGTAATGCCCGGATTCCAGGCACAAGTGCTGTAAAGGTAGTTGGCATCTTTCCCCATTATTTTTATAAAACTTTCGTATGCAATGCCGAATGGGCCGATATATGCCTTGGGTGATATTCTGTTTTCTTTGAGCTGGCGCACCAGAAGGATATGATCCGGTGTAAAGCCACCTGAAACGATCACGTCAATGTTCATACCGGCCAGTTTGGCAATAAGCGGTGTGAAATTGGGTGTGCCCGGACGGAATTTTTCAATCAGTTTTACCTTAAGGCCCTTTGTATTGAGACAACGTTCAAGATCATGGGCCAATTCTGCAGACCCGGGGGTGGCGGCGTGCAAAATGGCCAGATGTTGGGGCTTTAAACGTTGGGTAAGGATGCCACAGAGGGGTTCAACAAAGTCCTGAAGCCGGGAGACTCTGAAAAAGTATGGATTTTCACACTGTGCCAGCTCCTTTTGCAAACTGGCACTGGCCACATAAGGAATTCGATATTTTTTTGCCACTGCAGCGATCGGCCCGACCAGGGAATCGACATAACCGCCGGTAAGCGCAGCCACCTTTTCCCAGGAGCACAATTCTTCAGCCCTGGAGATGGCCACATCCGGCCGACTTTGATCATCGCGTGAGATCAACTGCAGCTGCTTGCCGCCGATACCCCCGGCCTCATTGGCCTCGGCCACAGCAACCTCGATTCCCTGATGGATCTCAATACCATTTTTTGCCAGCCTGCCGGAAAGAGGGTTGATCTCGCCGATTTTAATGGTCGCGGCGTAACTTGTGTTGCTCCGGAGAGCAGGTAACGATAGGCAAAAAATGATGCAAAAACATCTGAAAAACCATAAAAAAAATTTTTGGTGGATTTTCGGCAAGTTTTTCATGTTAAAAATTTTGAAAAAAGTTAATGCAGATTTTAGGTATTGATTTCGCTGTAAAGGGATGCTGCATTACGAAAGCGTTACCTTAGACCCTACACTGTTGAGCGCAAAACTCGAAGGAAACTCTTTTTGTAATCGCCCGATGGCTTTCCATCCGGTACAATGCATGGGTATTAAGAATTCGGGATCCAACTTTTTAAATTCCGCAATCGTTGGGTCATGGATTTTCTCAAAAAATGGTCCGGAGAGATGGAATCCTCCCATCACTGCTTTAATGTTGTTTTCCCCGGTTGTTTTCTGTGCAAACCTAACCGTATTAATAATACCTGCATGGGCGCATCCGGAAATCACCACCAGACCCTTTCCGTTGAGGTTAACGACGATAGACTGATCGTCGTCAAACGGATCAAACACTAATTCTCCATCTTTTTCTTTGAGGGCATTGGGCATTCCCTTTTCAAATTCCGTTGTACGTTCTACTTGACCGGTTACCATGATCATATCATCGGCGATCAGGGTTGGTGATTTGCTTTCCACGAGTTCAATATTTTTCTGTTCCAGTTCGTCTTTTATCAAAGTTCGGGGAAAAAGGCGCTTGCTGCCATCCGGTGTACGCGTAAAGCGAGGATATTCAAATGCGCCGGGATGAACCACCAGGGGAATGGTCCCGGGTATTTTGTCGAGAATGCCGTAAAGGGAACCGGTGTGGTCCATGTGACCATGGCTGATGACAATCGATTCTATCTCCTCGGTATTTATTCCCAGTTGTTCCATATTGTGAAGCACGCCCACCTTGGTGTAACCGGTATCGAACAGGATGGTGTGTTTAATTTCTCCTTGATTTACTGTGATCAGAAGGGACAGCCCATGTTCTGCCAGAAGGGTGTCATCCAGAATGTTGCCGTCTTTTGCCAGCGGGGGGCGGGAGATAATTTCCGAGGGCGGTAGCAACAGATCGATATAATTATCTATAAGGGTTTGAATTTCAACACGGTCCACGGCTTTTAAGGAAACAGGCAGATCTGTATTCATCACTCTTCCTCCTTTAGGCGCTAAGCGACATTATATGGCTCCGCTGCCAAACCTTGGCGGAACAATGCCGGAAAGGTGTTATGATTGTTTATTTAGTGTCCATCCATAAACGGCATCTTTCGGTCCCCGGCGGCGTTCTCGCTTGTTTTCAATCCTCGAAATAGCGCGCTATGCCTGCGGTTGAAAACTCGCTCGGTCCTTGCCGGGAACCAAAATCTACCATTTCTGGATAGACACTATTTAATTTCCAATATATGAGGCACTTAATTTGTGCCCATTATGGACGGACACTAATTAATCATCATGTATTGCAAATAAACACCCATGTAAAGAGATTTGTTAAATTTCAGACCTCGTTGTTTATTTACGAGAACGGGTTATACATGTTTAATAAAAGCAGATTGCACGAAAGTTAGACATTTTTGATGCCGGCAACCGGTAGCGAGTAACGATCGACGAATGGTTCTTAATAACTCTGGCGCGGCTCGGGCTTATGGGTGGTTAAGAACAAGTTTCAGTCGGTTGGAAAGAGATACACACCGTCGTGGAGCGTTCTCCCTGTATTCGGATTCAAATGCGGTTTCCCTGTATTGGATTTTCAGGAACCTTGCTTAATAGAGTGATATTTGATATTTAATAAAATTTAAGATTTTTAAACATGTTACTATGTCGCGGATAATCAGACGGTTCGAAAATTCTACAACGTATTGAAAACAAAGAATTTGATTGTTTTTAGATAGTTAACTCGGATATGGTGGAATACCCGAAGGCCAAAAATTACGAGTTTGATCCGTTAACGGTATAGAAATTATGCCAAAGAACAAAAAAACTTCTCAGATACTCAAGAAACGAGCCCGGCAAGACCAGAGGGGCATTTTATCCAAAATTCTCCGGTATTTTCTTTTGGCTTCTTTATTTATTATTATATCAATTGGTTGTGGGCTTGTCGGGGTTTATTTTTACTTCGGCAGAAATCTTCCTAAAATATCTTCACTGAAAGATTACCGGCCTTCCATCATCACAACGGTGTATTCAGACGACACCCGAAAGATCGCTGAATTTTTTAAAGAACGGAGAATTGTGATCCCTTTGTCCCAAATGCCTGAAATGCTTAAGAAGGCTTTTATTGTTGCGGAGGATGCAAGATTTTATAAACACAAAGGAATAGATCTTTTGAGTATTGTCAGGGCATTTTTCAAAAACATTGAGGCCGGAGCCATCGTTCAGGGCGGCAGTACCATTACCCAGCAGGTTACAAAATCGTTTTTCTTGACTCCGGAAAGAAGTTATTCCCGCAAAATAAAAGAGGCCATACTTGCCTACCGCATTGATAAAAAATTTGCAAAGAATGAAATTCTTTTTCTGTATTTAAATCAGATTTATCTGGGGCATGGCGCATACGGTGTGGAAGCTGCTTCCGAGAATTATTTCGGAAAATCCGCTCAGGAATTGAACCTGGCGGAGTGTGCTATTTTAGCCGGGCTGCCCCAGGCGCCGAGCAAATACTCTCCCTTCAGATATCCGGAAAGGGCAAAGCAGCGTCAGATATATGTTTTAAACAGAATGGTTGAGGAAGGTGTTATTACCAATATTCAAGCCACGGAAGCCATCAATCAAGAGCTTGATATTAAACCCAGGAAAAACTGGTATATAGAAGAAGTCCCCGTATATACCGAGCACATCCGGCGTCATATCGCAAAAAAATACGGTGACGACATCTTGTACAAGGAAGGGCTCAACATTTATGCCGCGGTGAATATTGAAATGCAAAAGATTGCACGTGAAGAAATAGAAAAGGGATTATATGCTCTGGATAAACGCCAGGGATATCGGGGGCCGATAAAGCATTTAGAGCCGGAAGAAATCGAATCGTTTTCAAAAGAGCTTCAGGCTGAGCTGGAAAAAGCACCCCTAGAAGAGGGAAAGAACACAGAAGGCGTTGTAATAGAGGTAAACAACAAGAATGATACGGTCGTAGTTCGAATCGGCAATACGTTGGGAATAATAAGAATTGAGGATATGCGCTGGGCAAGAAAACCTGATCCCGAAATTTCCTATTTCCAAGCCAAAGTTCGACATCCCGGAGAAGTTTTGTCCGTGGGCGATGTCATATATGTTAAGGTTAAAAATAAAATTTTTAATACCAACCGATGGTGGCTTGCCCTGGAACAGGTTCCAAAGGCTCAAGCCGCCCTGCTGAGTATCGAGTCTGAAACCGGCTATGTAAAAGTAATGGTCGGTGGAAGGGATTTCAGAAAGAGCCAGTTCAACCGGGCCGTCCAGTCGAGGCGGCAGCCGGGCTCGGCGTTTAAACCCATCATATATGCCGCAGCGCTTGACAAGGGATATACCCCTGCAACCATGATCATCGATTCACCGATTGTGTATCAGGATACGGAACATGACTTTACGTGGAAACCCAGAAACTACAAGGAAAAATTTTATGGTCCCACACTTTTTCGCAATGCCCTTGTAAAATCACGCAATGTAGTCACCATAAAAATTTTAAGAGATATCGGTATTGATTATGCGATAGATTATGCCAGAAAACTTGGAATCGAATCAAATTTGAACCGGGATCTTTCCATCGCTTTGGGGTCTTCAGGCGTATCTTTGCTGGAGCTTGTCAAGGCGTATTCGGTGTTTAACAATAGTGGCTATCTTGTCAGTCCTGTTTTTATAACAAAGATTGTGGACAGAGACGGCAATGTGATCGAGGAATCGAGTCCTGTCAGAGAAAAGGTCATCGAAAAAAATACAGCCTATATCATGACCAGTCTTCTCGAGGGGGTGGTCCAGCACGGAACCGGGCACAGGCTCAAAGCATTGAACCGGCCCGTGGCAGGCAAAACCGGTACAACAAACAATCTTCATGATGCCTGGTTTGTCGGATACACCCCACGGTATACCACCGGAGTATGGGTGGGGTTTGATGATGAAGCCTCCCTTGGAAAGTCCGAAACCGGTTCCAGGGCGGCAAGCCCCATATGGCTGGGTTTTATGCAGAAAGTACTGGAAGGCAAACCCATTCGAGTATTTCAGGTCCCCGAAGGCGTGGTCTTTTCCAAAATCGATGCAGAAACCGGTCTGTTACCCATACCCGAATCCAAAAAGACCATTTTTGAATGCTTCAAAGAAGGGAGCGTACCCACCGAATATACCCAGGAGCCGAATTCCATGACAGAACCGGAGCAGTTTTTTAAATCCGATATGTAATGAGTTTGACAAACTCAGATTAGGCCCAATTGGAACCTGTTTTTGACAATGACTCAATGGCTATAAATACTTTTTTCTGATTAAATCCGAAACCTGTCTGGTTAAGACAAGGACCTTTTTTGCATGATCAAGGCTAAGGGAACCGGTTCCGCAGCTTGGCGTTATTAAGGTCTGGGCAAGTATTGTGGACTTATCAATACCGATCGCCTGGATGGCTTGGGCCTGTTCCTCCCATTTGGCAACCAGTGAATCGGTGGTCTCCTTTTCAATGTCTTCGCTGTTTAGCGTAGGAACAATTCCCCAGGCCAGAATGCCGCCGGATTCCACAAAGCGCTTGACAAGATCCGAATAAAGGACCAGCTTGTCAAAATAGGAATAGGCATCAAAGCTGATGATGTCTGTGGCAGACTCCAAAAGCAGGGACCAGTCGGCATTGGCGCAGACATGAATTCCGGCCAAACTCCCTTCATCATGGACCGCCTCAATAACTTCCTCAAAACAGGTGACCACTTCCTCACGGGATATGCTGATGAATGCGGATGAGCCGAATCCGGCCAGCGCAGGTTCATCGAAAAAAATAATGACCGGGCATCCGAATTGTGAAAGATTTCTGACCTGCCACCGGGCTTTTTGGGCCAAAAGTTTAACCGCAGCATCCCTTAATTGCTCGTTATAAAATACGGCCTTTCCATTTTGGTCGGTTAAGCCCAGGCAAAAGGTTATGGGACCGGTTATCTGGCCTTTAACCGCTGACGGGCCATCGGAAAGCGCCCGGAGCTGTTCTAGAAAAGAAAAAAAACCTCCGGCCGTATCTGCTGTCAGAACAAATCTCGAATCTTCAAGAGCTATCTTCCCCTCCCTCACCGCCATATAATCTTCGTAAAACCCCAGGAGATCGTCATCAAAAGAGGGATCAGAGGTGTCAATATAGGATTTGTCCTTTTCCGTTTTAAGGCCCGGAAAACCCGGCTGAAACTGGGCGATCATTCCTTCTTGCTTATACGCGGGAAGTTGAACCCATAGAGGAATTTCAGGGGTATACTCAAAAACCAGTCTTACCCCTTCCGCATGATCATGCAGAGGAAGGCTTCCGATTAACACCGGAAGACAATCGGCACGAAAGTTCGTTGACATAAATAAGGCTCCTTTCATCAATTGCCTTGAATTTTGCATGAAAATTAATAAAAATATTTATAATTCTTAACTGAATCGGGTTTAAACAACATCATAAAATCAACCATTTTACCCAAATGGTAAATCGAATGATGATCTTTTTTTATTCATAAATTTTCACCCCAAAGGGCGAGCCGGAGGCTTTCATCTGCTTCGTTATTAAGGGTTCGTAATAGTTCACTATGACTTCACCCTTAAGTGCCTTGCATATGAAAGCCTCCGGCTCGTGCAAAATACAAGGTAAGCATTGCAACATGATGTTTACGATCAATTAGATTACAACTTTATGGAAAAAAATAAAAGAGTAAAGTCGGTCTTTGGAATAGATTGACACCTAAATACGCCGGTGTTATTATGGATTAATTCATTTGAAAAAACTCGAATTCATCATGTTTTATTGTTTAATATATTTTTTAAAAGGTTTATTGTGACTAAAATCATCCAACTTGACGACAAACTTCAACACTCCAAAGAAAAAAAAGCTGAAATAATCAGAAAGCGCAAGATTTTGGCGGTCCAAAAGGTTTTTCAGTGCATCCACTGCGTTTTTAAATGCGAAAAGTGTGGCACTCAGCTCGGCTTTGAACAAGAAAGAAAGATAAACATATCTGCTGATCCCAAGGTGCCCTACCGCTTTTGTGAAAGTTGTTCCGAAGAATATGTTGATTACATCGATCGGCTGCAAGGCAAGGGCAATCCCGAATATTACTGGCACAATGAAGACTGGCTCAAAGTATGGCGTACGTGGATCGATTATAAAGGTGTCATTGACCGTTATTTAAAATCAAAAGAGTTTATTCAGCTTTTGGACGAACTTAAAGAGACGAGGCCCAAAAAATAGGAGGAGTATATGTTTGGAATCGGAATGCCGGAACTGATTATCATACTGGTGATTATCCTGATTATTTTTGGCGCCGGCAAGCTTCCGGAAATCGGGGCGGGCATGGGCAAAGCCATAAGAAATTTCAAGGGTGCCACCTCAGAGCCTGAAAAAAAAGAGCCGGACAAGATAGAAGAAAACAAAGAACCTTAGCACCCCCCCTTGCATAACCGCATTGACGATAATCGGAGTGTGTGTAGAACACAACCACGACATTCCCTCATTTAGATGTTCTATAAATTATCCGAACCCCTGCAGCTCTTGACGGCCAATCCCACATCCGGGTAGGTCACCCTTCAAAAAACAACATTATTGCTCTCTTTTACACAGAAAAATGTGTATTTAAAAATGCTTAACATATGGAAGTTAAAAAATACCAATTATAAATTGACATATATGCATAAAAAATGCATACTAATGCATATGAGGACAACGTTAAACATAGACGACGATGTATTGGAAAAAGCATCTCGCTTAACCGGAATCAAAGAAAAAACCGCCTTGGTCAGACTCGGTTTAGAGGCCCTGATTGCCCGTGAAAGCAGCAAGCGACTTGCAAAACTGGGTGGAACAGAAAAAAATCTGCGGGCTATACCGAGGCGTAGATCGGCAAAATATAAAGATGGTTCTGGTTGACACTTCCATATGGGTTAATCATCTTCGAAGGAGCGATATCCGACTTGAGAAACTCTTGCTTGATGGAGAAGTTGTCTGCCACCCTTTTGTAATTGGTGAGTTAGCTTGCGGTAATATAAAAAATCGATCTGAAATATTGGGCCTACTACAAGACCTCCCGAAAGTGCCAACTATAGATCTCGCTGAATATCTATATTTTATCGAACAGAACCATTTGAGTGGAACCGGAATCGGTTTTGTCGATGTGCACCTTCTCGCATCTGCTCAATTGTCCGGGATTCCTCTATGGACGAACGATAAGAGACTGAAAGAAACCGCCCTTAAATTAAAGGTGTTTTATATTTCATTTCGCAATCATTCAACGTACGATAAGTACGCCTCATGATTACAAAATTTGCACGCCTTGAATTTGAACTTTTTACAAAACCGTCTAAATTGGACTTTTTACGAGTTCATCATATTTAGCGATTAAAAAAACATTAACCATGGCACGAACCTTGACTGGGGTTTCGCTGTGCTCAACCCTTAAAGGTTCGGGACAATGTTTTTAGTTCAGCGTATCCAGGGGACTTTTGACCGCATCCATATCTTTGCTCATAACATGGGTATAGATTTCCGTGGTTCTTACATCAGCATGACCCATGAGTTTTTGAACGATACGGATATTGGTACCGTTTTCAAGTAAATGGGTTGCAAAACTATGACGAAACGTATGGCATCCTGCTTTTTTATATATTTGAGCTTTGGCCAGAGCACGTTTAACCGCCTTTTGAAGTCCTGATTCCAGCACATGGTGGCGCATGATCTTTCTGCTCCTGGGATCTTTAGAACGCTTTTTGGCCGGAAACACATACTGCCAGGCGGTTTCCTTTGGAGCTTGTCTATATTTACGGGCCAAAGCTTCCGGGATGTACACCTCCCCGAAGCCCTCTTTTAAATCATCTTTGTGCAGCGAGATAACCGCATCAATTTGTTTTTGTAATTGGCCGCGGATAGATTCTGGTAAATTAACCGTGCGATCCTTACCCCCTTTAGCGTTTCGGACAAATAGTTTCCCCTGTCCAAAATCCACATCCATAACCCGCAAACGCACGCATTCCATCAGTCGCAGACCGCAACCGTAAAGCAGTTGGGCCATCAATTTATGTTTGCCGTTCATGTTGGCCAGTATGTTTCTGACCTCCTCTTGTGTAAATACCGTTGGTAGATTTTTCCTCCGTTTTGACCGGGTCGGTGCGATACCGTCTCCCAAATCAATATCAAGAACCTTTTTGTACAAAAATATCAATGCGTTCAATGCCTGTTTCTGGGTTGCGGCAGCAACATTCTTTTTTTCAGCCAGATGGCTCAAAAACCGCTCAACTTCATGTTTACCCATATCTTTGGGATGGGTTTTGCCGCCATAAAATTTAATATACTGCAATATCCAGGAACAGTAAGACTGCTCGGTCCTGTACGCATAATGGTAATATCGTAAAACTTCTCGAACTTGATCCATTAAACGATATTCTGGATTGGGTTTAAATTTTAACTTGCTTTCCATACCTTTATTATATTATACGTTTATAGTGGAAAATTAATACTATACAAAAGAGTTAAAAAAATCAAGCGAAATATTTACCGTAGTTTAAATTAATATACAAATACATGGAAATATTTTCCAGATATATGATCCTATATCACGGAAAAATTTACGTTTATTAACACTGTTATACCTCAAAAGACCCTAAATGATGGAAACTATCCAGAAAGTTTTTCAAGCGTTCAATAACAGAGAACTTGCTGTCTCAATTTGGATTCTTTTTGCTATCATTTGGTGTGTCTCTTATTCCAAGATCAGAAAGTCTTTTTTCCAACTGATTAAAGCCTTTTTTGCGTGGAAACTGACATTATCATACATACTAATGTTCACGTATATCGCATTTGAAATTTGGGTTCTAAAGGTTGTGGCAATATGGAAGATCGACCATATTGCCCTGACCGTTTTGTGGTGTGTATGTGTGGCATTTGTAATGCTTTTTAATTTCCAGAAAGCAAACGACCAAAAATTTTTCAAAAATTCAGTCAAAGACAACATTAAAGGACTCGTCTTTTTGGAATTTTTCGTAAACTTATATGTATTCAATTTCTGGATTGAGTTTATGATTGTCCCAATATCTGCAATCATTGGTGGCATGAAAGCAATCGCTGAAAGAAACAAAGAGTACGAAATTGTTGATAAATTGCTAAACTTTATTTTGGTAGCAGCTGGATTGTTTCTTTTATTTTATGTTTCCTATAATGTCGTTACGGATTTTGAGAATTTCGCAACTATTCAGAATCTTGAAAGTTTTTATATGCCTATATTGCTGTCAATCCTATTTATACCTTTTGTATATATCGCAGCATTAATAGCAGCATACGAAACCCTTTTTACAAGGTTGCAATTTTTCGTTCCAGATAAAGAGGTCCTTAGATATGCAAAATTGAAAACGATATTATCAATTCAATTCAATTTATCGAAATTGAACAGATGGTCAGATTATATAAATAAGAATTGGAGATTTAAAAATAGAAAAGAAGTCAAAGAAGCAGTTGCTGCATTCAAGCAAGTTCCTACTTTTTTAAATCCAAACAATGGAAGCATGGTATAACAAATCACTGCACTGGATTTTTACTCCGCTGCGCTTCGTAAAAACCAGTGAGTTCAATCGTTATGCCTGGATTAGAAATTTATTGAATATTCGCAAAAATTCATGAAGCAATCTGACAGGCAGGAGCAACGAAAAATGACAATTCCTCAGTTGACTATAAACCAGGTTCAGA
>JAFDHQ010000042.1 GCA_019308685.1 Deltaproteobacteria bacterium | reverse complement strand
CAATTTGAATTGTCCATCGGGCGTCACTGTTTTGTTTGTAAATAATACGACCTAAAATCTGCATTAACTTTTTTCGAAAGAGATAAATTTGCTATCAATACAATGCGGTATCGAGACATTATTGTCAATATCCACACACCGATAACAGGCAAAATAAAAGGATAAAATCCAGATTAAATGTCGAAAAAAGTTAACCCTTCGGGAGCCTCGTATCAACCGGATCTACTGCGTTATCAATCGATTGCAGTATTACAATACGGCTGCACGATTGATGCCTTGTATATCCGGCCGATACGAGGCTTGCAGAATTTAGGTATGATTTTATTTTAAATAAATAATATAAAATAACCGCACCTATGTGTCAAAGAAAAAGACATCATTATTGTGGGAAGGAAAGGGCTGCATGGGAGAGGTATTTTCTGTATTGTTTTGAACGATAGGCAACGGCATGGGAGAGGTATTTTCTGTATTGTTTTGAACGATAGGCAACGGCTGTAATACTTGAATGTTGCACGAGTCTTAGGCTTTCATATGCAAGATTCAGGTAATAAATTGGAGATCTTTTCCTTGAGTTCGTCGGCGGCCGTGTGGCTTTTGACCAGATACCCGTCCGCTTGAGAAAGATGGGGACTAAACAGGTGTGTGTCATGGGCGGTAACGATAAGTACCGGAAGGTTTGGATTTCGCATTTTAATGCCCTTCAAAACATCCCATACCAGGAATCCATGCTTTAAATATTGGTTCAAGAGCACAATATGGGGGTTAAACGATAATATGTTTTTCATCACAGACTCTACATCATCTGTTGTTGAAACATTGTATCCTTCACCGGCCAGACTTTCTCTACATAGATCCTTTACCCACGCCTGGTCATCTATAATCAGTACATTTGCCATAAAGAATTCCATACTTGCCGCCAGACAAATTTTAAGTCGTTTTAAGCTTCAAAAAATAACGGTTCTCCCAGTTCTTTGAATGAAATAGTATTGAAAATATGATGTCCATCATAGTCGAGAACCCGCAAGTCGTCCGTCTGACGCAAATCACTCATGATGGTTTTAAATTGCAATCCATATTTTTCTTTTACTTTTTCTTCAGAAATTTCATAAGCAATGAACTTTTTTACCCCTTTTACAGCGAGTTTCTCAATTAGCTTTGAATCATTTAAAGATTCATAAGTGGTCAAAAGAAGAATGGGACCTGTGCCAGTGAAAAAGATTCCTGCCTTCATAGTATACCTCCTTTCTAACTAGTGTCCATCTATAAACGTCATCTTTCGGCTCCCGGCGGCGTTCTCGCTCGTTTTCAATCCTCGACATAGCGCGCTATGCCTGCGGTTGAAAACTCGCGTGGGCCTTGCCGGAAACCAAAATCTACCATTTCTGGATGGACACTAACTAGTGCCTATGCATAAATGGTCTTTTTGCTTGCCCAGTTAAATCCGTATTTAATCTTTAACAGGCTGCTCTTCCAGGCAGAAGGAACGCCACTTGCAGTCGACCTGATCGCAATCGATAATTCCTTTTTGAAAACAGTCCGTATGACCTTCGGCGCGCTGAATACTTCTAATCAGGGTCGTAATGTCAAGGAAGCTCTTTTTTTCAACATCCGCTCCCGTCTTGGAGGATGATATTGCCGCTATCTCCTCGTCCCCTTTCAGATTTCCAGTGCTGGTCCAGCTCTTTTGATCTTTTCTGAATGGCATATATCGGTTAATTTTATGTCTCCGAATTTCTATTCCCGGCGAAAAACCGTGGAATATTAAAACAAAAGACCGCCTTGAACTCGGTTGTTTTAGAATAGAATGGATCGCTGCTTTTTTAAAACAGTTTTACATTATATCGACTCTAACGAGATAGTATTTTGTGAAATCGCCGCCGGTAGTGTATAACTGTATTCTTCGGTATAATCTATTCCGCTTCCAACGTTCCATTTTTCAGTAGATACATGAATATCCTGTATTGCTTTCAGCAATTTACAATTTTTGGCGCAATCCTCCTTGGGCAGATCTTTTCTGGGACAATTTTTACATGGAGAAGAAATCATATTTCCTCCTCTGTCTAAGGGTATTCATACCATCCGGAGACGGCCGATTTTAATTAATAATTATCAGGTTTGAATTCGGCTTGTCTATAGAGAGAAGGGCTCATTTTAATAGGCAAAATTCCTGGGGAACGGGAACTTGTCCCGCAATAGTAGGATAAAAATTGATTATTTATTCTTTCCAGAGATCAACGTCGATCAGGCCGAGCTTTGCAGCATAGCGGGTCAATTCAATAGCATTGTGAAGGCCAAGCTTGTTCATAATGTTGGCACGATGGTTTTCAACGGTCTTGGGGCTGATAAAAAGTTTTTCAGCAACTTTTTTGCTGGAAAATCCCTCTGCCAGAAAGCGCATCACCTCCTGTTCCCGTGGCGTTAACGTATTGTAATCGGCATCCGTAATTTTTGCCTCTTTTAAAGGAAATTTCATAAGATTTTCAACAACGGTATGTGAAACCGAGCTGTCCAAAAAATAATCGCCTTTTGCAACGGATTCAAGCCCCTGCACAAGCCTTTCCGAGGCAGACTCTTTGACCACATATCCGGTTGCTCCGGCCTGAAATGCCTCGGCAATATAATCAATTTTAGAATGCATGCTGACAATCAAAATGCGTGTTGTGGAAAAAAGCGTTCGTATTTCCCTGGTCAATTGAATGCCGCTTCGATCCGGCAGGGATATGTCTACTATAATCATATCCGGTTTGAGTCTTTTGGTCATTTGAAGCCCTTCTCGTCCATTTCCAGCTTCACCAACCACCTCAAATCGAGAATCCCGCTCTATAATCGACTTAAGCCCTTCCCTGAAAAGAGGGTGGTCGTCAATGATCAATATGCTCTTCTTTTCGGAAACCATTTTTCTCCTTATAGGGAACTTCAATAAAAATTTTTGTTCCTTCGGTTGGGCGAGATTGAATCTTCATCTTTCCGTTTAAAAGGCTGACTCTTTCCTCCATACTTCGAAGTCCCATCCGCTTCTCCTTAATAGCCGATACCATCCGGTCATTGATATCAAATCCTTTGCCATCATCCTCAATGCGCAGGATGATGTACGGAAAAGAAGCGACCATTTTGAGGGTTACACTGTTGGCATGGGCATGCTTTTTAATATTCCACAGAGCTTCTTGTATCAGTCGGTACAAGTTGATTTCCGTGTCAAAAGGAATGGTTAGATCATCCATGCCAGCAGCGAAAAAATCAATGTTTATCCGCTTTTTCTCGGCAAATTCTTCACAATATTGATAAACCGTTCGAACCAACCCCAATTGGTCCAGCCCGGGAGGGTGTAAATTATAAGCAAAATCTCTGACAGCCGATATGGATCTTTTGAGTATTTTTGATAATTCCGAAGATTTTTGTCTTACCTTGGCAGATACGGAAGGCTGGCCGTCAAAAAGCGTTTCCAGACCGATTTTCAGCAGGGAAAGGTCTTGTGCCACGCTGTCATGCAGATAATGGGAAATCCGCTGGCGCTCGTTTTCCTGGGCCTTCATCAATTGTTGAGTGAGGGTACGAACATGTTCTTCTGCCTGCTTGCGCTGGGTAATGTTCATTATATTTCCCATTATAGCAGGCTTTCCTCTATATTCGATGGCAGCTGCAATCATTTCGCACCAAATGGTTTCCCCGTCCTTTTTGAGTCTTTGGACCTCATACTGAGAAGGAACAGATTCACCCTTCAATCTTTTGGACACTCTTTCTGCGATAACCTCCCTGTCATCTGGGTGAATCAGCGCCTTATATTCCATTCCCAGTAATTCTTCTGTTGTATAACCATGTACCTTGGCGAATCTATCATTAACAAACACAAACCTCCCCTCCTGGTGAATAAAAATACCGGTAAGGGAGTTCGTTGTAAGTGTTTTATATTTTTCCTCACTCCTCCTCAGCTCTTCCTCCACCTGCTTGCATCCGATGGCGTCTTTTTCCAACTTTTTTACCCGTTGTTCCAATTCCTCATAGGTTGGCTTTTTGGGCATTTGAATATACTCCTGATTTCAAGTTCGTTCGCTTACCCTGCCCGGCATATGTTTAGGGCGTACCTTATGGCAGCCGGGCAGGGTGAGAAGGATTTCCAAATTTATCGAAAAATTATGTCTTGGAAGGAGTATCGCGATAAATCAGGAACCTTCGTATTTAAAAGAAAGCGATACTCTGGCACGATAGGATACGACCTTACCATCATTAATCGTCATATCCAGTTTTGTGATTTCCGCAACTCTTAAATCGCGTAGACTTTGAGTTGCTCTTGCTACCGCATTTTCAGCGGCTTTCTCCCAGGACGTATCACTGGTCCCCACCAATTCTATGATTTTGTAAACGCTGCCACTCATGTCTGCCTCCTTTCCTTTAATTTAATTAGTGCCCATCCATAAATCTAAATTTGCTACAAATACAGTCACCAATGCAGAAATGAGCAATTTTTCGCAAGGTCAAGCACAATTCTGCAGGATAGCAAAATTGGACGGCTGAATAGCCGCCTGTCAGGGCGAGGGGCATGGACGCCCCGAGTCAAATCAAGGAACACCGCGTCCCGCCCTGCGGCGGGAACAAGTGATTCCGCAGATTGACCTCAGAGAAATTGGCTGCGCATTTCACGGGGCAGGCGCAGAAATTGCGTAAAAGGGCCTTTTCTGGATGGAAACCAATTAAAAGAGTGGTTCTTCGGTATTGAAGAACCACCCTACACAAGCGCAAAAAATGTAGCCTCCCGCGCTTTTAAATTACAATTAATATAAAATTTTACGCTAACTATGTCCATAAGAGAAAAGGTTCATTTTTATAGGGGAAAATCCCGATTTATAGGCATTTTCCCTATGAATTATCACAAATGATTTCAATCTTTTATTATAACTTTATTTTGTTGACATTTCCTGTGGTAGCGGTAGATAAAAATAAAAAGAATTATTGTCTTATAAAACGAGGTGAATGATGACGGATAAATCACATGAAAAGACAGGGCCGGAAACTTTTTTTTCGGACTGGATGAAGATGACCACAGAATTTTGGGGCCCGATGGCTTGGATGTGGTCTGCTTTTCATAAAACAAACGATATGACACCTGATTCAACAAAATATGGAAAAAAGCCACGGATAAAGGAATCATGGGATACCGCTCAAAAAACCTGGCAAGCATTTTCACAGGTTATGATTGAACCGGAAACCATGAAAACCCTCTTGAAAGGAGCCGGTATGCTGCCGGAAATTTTTTTGAAAATAGCGCAAACCGGTTCGAAAACTTTTGTGAATTTTCAGAAGCAGTGGCTGGAAGGTACCGGTAAGTTACAGGAATCCGCCAAAACCTATAACCTAGAAGATCCATTCGAGGCATGGACCCAACTATATGAACAAGAATTCAGAAAGTTTTTTAAAATTCCTCAATTGGGACTGACTCGATTGTATCAGGAAAAAATGATCCGGTCGATGGACAAATTTAACATTTATCAAGCCGCAGTCACTGAATTTTCTCGTCTTTTATTACTGCCCATGGAAAAATCATTCCAGGTCTTACAGGAAAAATTGGCGGAATTAGCGGATAAGGGAGACCTTCCTGAAGATTCAAAAAAATATTACCAGATATGGATAAAAATACTGGAAGGCCATTACATGACGTTGTTCCAATCGTCCGAATACACACAGTCACTGAACAAGACGCTTAATGCAATGTCGGAATTTTCGGCAGTAAAAAAAGAGATTCTCCAGGATTTTCTGAATATGCTTCCTGTTCCCACCCATAAAGAGATGGATGAACTATATAAGGAAATTTACCTTTTAAAAAAGCGAATAAAAGAACTTGAAAAGAAAAAATGAAAATCCTGTATAATCTGTTTTGGTTACATCAAAACAGCATGGAATATGATTCCGAATTCAAGAATCCAAAATCGAATTGGGGGTGATTTTATGACTCAACCTGGAATAGCCATTGATCTGATTCTTTCAAAACTGGCCGAGGATGCGGAAAAGGCCCGGACGCTTGCGGAAAAGGCCCCGGAAGTATTGCTCGGGCCTCTTGAAACAGAAATCGCCACCACGCCTTGCGATGTTGTTTATGAAGAAGACCGGGTAAAACTCAAGCATTATAAGCCGGCAACCAAAATTCAGCTTAAAAAACCGCTTCTTTTGGTTTATGCGCTGATCAACCGGGAAACAATGCTTGACCTCCAGCCGGGTAAGAGCGTTGTGCAAAATTTTTTACAGGAAGGAATTGACCTTTATATGATCGACTGGGGCTACCCCACTCGCAAAGACAGGTATCTCACAATTGATGATCATGTTAACGGGTATATAGACAACGCTGTCGATTTTATCCTCAAAAAACACAATCTGGACAAGATCAACCTGATGGGAATTTGCATGGGCGGTACCTTTTGTGTGATTTATTCGGCCCTTCATCCTGAAAAGGTTCAAAACCTGGTTACAACGGTCACCCCGACCCACTTCGATACGGATCAGGGTCTTTTGCATCTCTGGATGAGGGATATGGATGCGGACCAGATTGTGGATACTTATGGCAATATCCCCGGAGATATAATGAATTTAGCGTTTTTGCTCCTTAATCCCGCCCGGCTGATGATCGACAAATACGTGGGATTTTTAGAAAACATGGACAATAAAAAATTCGTGGAAAATTTTGTCCGGATGGAAAAATGGATCTTTGACAGCCCGGATGTGCCGGGGGAAACATTCCGGCAATTTGTCCGGGATTGTTACCAAAAGAACCTGCTCATCCAGAGCAAGATGGAAATTGGCGGACACCGTGTGGATCTCAAGAAAATTACCATGCCCCTTTTGAACTATTACGGCAAATACGACCATCTTGTACCCCCTGAAGCCTGTGAACCTCTTATAAGTAAAGTGGGCAGCAAAGATTCCGAGAACGTTTGTCTTGATACGGGTCATATCGGTATTTACGTAAGTTCCAAGTGTCAAAAAGAATTTGTACCCAGGATCGCCCAATGGCTAAAGCAAAGGACGGCGGATAAAAAGAAGCTCAAAATAAAAAAGATGTCTCGAAAAAAAAGTGTTACAACAAAGACGGCGCCTCAAACCAAACCGGCATTGAAAACTAAAAAGAATAAATAAGGAATTTTCAATACGTTGAATTTAGAGCTTCGCCCCAATTGAAATGCTGGAATATTAAGAAATTATCAAATCGAGGAGAGAATATGCTGGAAGAATACCCCAAAGAGATCACCTTGCCGGACGGTTTTATTTGTATACTGAGGCCGATGACCAGGCACGATCAAGATACGCTTTACAGGTTTTTCATTTCGATTCCTGAAGAGGACAGAAGATATTTGAGAAACGATACGACAAACAGAATTCTCATCGAAAAATGGTGCCGTGATTTAAACCACGATAAAGTTTTGCCCATACTGGCAGAACACGAAAACAAGATACTTGCAAACGCAACCCTTCACAGGGAGACATTTGGGTGGGGTATGCATATCGGCGAAATCAGAATCACCGTTGCCGCAGATTTTCAACAGCGTGGTCTGGGCTCTCTTCTCTTAGAAGAGCTCTCAAAATTGGCTCTTAAGTTCAATCTCGATAAACTCTGCGCAAAGATTATTGCCTCCCGGACCTATGTGACCAGGGCCTTTGAAAAAAATGGTTTCGTCCGGGAAGCGACTTTGAAAAACTTTGTGAAAATACTCTATGGTAAAAACTATGAAGACATTGCCGTTCTTGTTAAGGATTTAAACCAACCATCAGTATAGTGTCCATCCATAAATGAGAATTTTTGTTCAAGATCAAGGCATGTGACAAAAATAACCGCCGGCATATGTTTAATATTCCGAGGATTTATTCGCCACCGAACTTTGGCGAATTATTTTTTGAACATAACGCAGAGACTTGTCCGCTTCCGGCGGATTGGCCAAAAAGACCATTTATGGATGGACACTAGTATAGGTTATAAATAAAGGAGACGTTATGCGTGAAGTGGTGATCGCAAGCGCTGTTCGTACGGCCGTAGGTTCCTTCGGAGGAATGTTGAAAAATATGAGTGCTGTTGAATTGGGAAGCATTGTCATAAAGGAAGCCCTGTCCAGAGCCAAGATTCGACCGGAAAAGATCGATGAGGTCATTATGGGTAATGTCCTGCAGGCCGGATTGGGTCAAAATCCGGCACGTCAGGCCGCCAAAAGGGCGGGAATAAGCCAATACATCCCTTCGACCACCGTTAACAAGGTGTGCGGGTCGGGCATGAAAACTGTAATTATGGCAGCCCAGGCCATAAAATCGGGGGATGCGGATATCATTGTGGCCGGGGGCATGGAGAACATGAGCGAGGCCCCTTTTGTATTGCCTCACGGCAGATGGGGTCATAGAATGGGACATGATCAGGTCATTGATGTCATGATCCAGGACGGACTGTGGTGCTCTTTTGGAGACACCCATATGGGAATTACCGCAGAAAACATTGCGGAAAAGTTCGGAATTAGCAGGGAAGAACAGGACGAATTTGCCGCTAAAAGCCAGCAAAAGGCAGAAGCGGCTATCACTTCCGGTCGTTTTAAGGATGAGATCATCCCGGTTGAAGTCCCTCAAAGAAGAGGAAATCCAATTATTTTCGATACCGATGAATTTCCCAGATTCGCACGACTCTAGAAAAATTGAGCAAACTTAAACCGGCTTTCCGCAAAGACGGAACCACCACTGCGGGAAACAGCTCCGGGATAAACGACGGAGCTGCGGCTCTTTTAATCATGAGCGCTGACAAAGCCTTTAAAATGGGAATACGGCCGATGGCCAAGATTATAGGGTATGATTACCAGGGATGCGAACCGGAGCTCATGGGTACAGGGCCTATTTATGCGGTGCGAAGCGCCATTAATAAGGTTAGAGAGGTGCTGGGCAAGGACATCGAACTTGTGGAACTCAACGAGGCCTTTGCCGCTCAGTCTATCGCATGCCTGAAAGACTTAAATCTGGATACGGAAATTGTCAATGTTAACGGCGGCGCCATTGCCCTGGGGCACCCCATCGGATGCAGCGGTGCCAGGGTATTAACGACCTTGCTCTATGAAATGGAAAAGAGAGATGCCAAGGTGGGATTAGCCGCTCTTTGTATTGGCGGCGGAATGGGAATTGCCACTATCGTTGAACGGGAATGGTACTATTGAGTTTTATTGCAACCCATAGATGAGTCTGTTGATTAATGGTCTTTTCGCACAACCTCTGCGTTATGCTCAAAAAATAATCCTCGGAATATCAAATATATGCCTGTGGTTATTTTTTTCGCATGCCGTGATCTTGAACGAAAATCCTCATTAATCAACAGACTCATAGATAGTACCAAAATAATTCGACCTTTACACCTGATTTTATGAACAGAAAGGGGACAATAGCATATGATCCTTTATCAATACCCCAAATCAGAAAATCTAAAAGATGAAAGTCCGATTACGATACGGCCCCTTAGAAAAGAAGACGAGAAAATTCTTCATGAGTATTTCTTGAGACTTCCACCAGAGGATCGGATGTGTCTCAGAGACGATGTTACCGATCCCAAAGTCATCGAAAACTGGATCTACAACCTTGACTACGATGTTGTACTTCCGCTTGTTGCCCTGGATATCGACCATATTGTGGCCAACGGCACCTTGCAATTCGATCCCGTGGGCTGGACCAAACACCAGGGAGAAATTCGTATCACGTGCGACCCGGAATACAGAAAAAAGGGTTTGGCAACGATTCTCATCGAAAATCTGATGCAGATCGCCGCCGATTTTGGTTTGGAACAACTCACAGCCGAGTTAGCTCCGGCCCTGGATGAAGCTTATTTTCTGTTTGAAAAACTGGGGTTTCAGGAGGTTGCTGTTCTCAAAGATTTTATCAAGGATCTTAAGGAAAATTATCAGGATCTGGTCCTGATGGTCAAGAACATTTCACCATAACGGAAATTCTATCCCTTGGATCCCAGACGCAGTCCGCCGTGAATATAAAAAACATCTCCGGCCAGGGCCTCGTTGCGATAGATATCTCCAACAAAAGCAGCCACTTCCTCCGGCTCAACCAGACGTCCGATGGGCACCTGTTCTATAATCTTATCCAGGGCTTTCTGATTCATTCCTTTTACCATAGGAGTTCCCACATAGCCCGGTGCAATGGCCACGCAACGGATCTTGTCCGCCAGGCCACGCCGGAAAAACTCGGCGGTGATCACTTTTGGCATCACCGACATCGCCGCCTTGCTGGAGGAATAATTGATCTGGCCTGCTGTTCCCAGAGAACCGGTGGAAGATACCAGACAGATCAATCCCTTGCAGTTATGATTGATCATGCGTTCAACGCATTCCCGCACGGTTAAAAACACACCGGTCAGGTTGATATCAATGACCGTTTGAAATTGCTCCAGAGACATTTTTCTGTTAACTTTTCCGGTTTTTCTATCCGTGGACAACATCAGTCCATCCTTAATAATCCCGGCAAAAGGGGCAACCAGATTGATCTTCCCGAATTTTTCAATTGCGGCATCAGCCAGTTTGGCACAATCATCTTCATTGGTAACATTACAGACCACTGAAGCGACGTCACCATGTAACGCTTTAATTTCAGCCTCGCCCTGTTCCAGAAATTTTTCAGCCACATCCGCGATAACCACCTTGCCGCCGTTTTGTACCCAGTATTTGGCCACTGCCAGACCAATGCCGCCACCGCCGCCGGTAATAACGGCAACAGAGTCTTTGATTTCAAGCATTTCCCTTTTCTCCTTTATTATTACTTTTTGTTTTTATCTTTTTTAAAAAATCTGCTCAGCGTCTCCATTGTTTCCTGAAACTGTTGGCTCTGCTTTTCTATTATTTCCTGAAATCCTTGAACCAATTCCCCCTGTGTCTCAACCTTTTTTGCTTCCAAAAGCATCCGCAGATTATTTATGGTTTCTTCCTGAGCAACAACTTTTTCTTTGAGTTCCTCATATTTTTTGACCAGAGCCAGGTGTTCGTCTTTGGGTACCACACCCATCAGACGTAGATAATCTTTAAAAGACTTTTGGAAATTTTCTGATGCCTTTTTCCAGGTTTCCATATAGTCTGGGGTGTCTTTCTCCAAATGTTCCAGGCCATAGAATTTTTTGAACATACCCGTCAGTTCATCAAAACCTTCAAAGCCCTGCTGCATCCATTTTGACATGTCTTCCATTTGTTTCTGCCCTTTTGCAGTATTGATCAGAAAATTTCCCCAAAATTCCAAGAAATATTTGTCCATGTAATCTTTCTCCTCGAACACCTGATCATAAAGATTGGAATGTGGAATTGGCAGTCTTCCATCCCTCCATGGTCAGGCCATTTCAATCGCTTGCCTGGCTTTGAAGTTGTTTTATAGATTTTATGTGACCGGCAATCTCTTTTTCCAGGTCAGCAACCCGCTTTTTTTGATTGGCAATCTCTTTGTGTTGATCATCGGCCACCTTTTTCTGATCGGAGATCTCTTTTTTTAGGTCTGCAACAAGCTTGTTCTGGCGGACAATCGCTTCTTCCCGATCGGCAAGCAGCTTTTTCTGGTCAGTAATCTCTTTTTTCTGATCATTATATTTATTTATCAATGCCAAATGCTCATGCTTGGGCACCAAACCCATCAGGTTCAGATAGTCTTTAAAGAACTTCTGAAAGTCTTCCCTTGTCATTTCCCAGGCTTTTATATAGTCGCAGGTTTCTTTGGACCAAAAATCCATACTGCAAAACTTTCCGAACATCTCAGGAACTTCCTCAAAACCACTTAGCCCTTGCATGATCAATTTTGTCATGTCTTGCATCTGTTTTTGTCCTTTTTCTACGGTAATTAATTGATTTTTAAAGAATTCGTTAAAATATTCTTCCATAAGATTCTTCTCCTTACAAGCTGTCTTCTAAATCCAGCTGAAAACGGACCGGTCCCCGATAGTTTTTATCACCGAAACGGGTATGAAGCGCACATGCAGATGTTGGATTGGACCATGAAGTTGCAATGGCCACATGACCTTTTGGGAAAGGTGTCACTTCAACATCGATATAATCAAGAGGTGCGAGAGCCGTTTCTTTCTCCACCAGATCATCACTTTCACCATAGCAGATCAGCCATTGAATTCCCTTTTCCTGCAATCGTTTTAAATTAAGCTTTCTTCCAAAAAGGGTTACCGGAAGCGTTCCGTTTTTGGTAATCGGGATGTTATAGGAAACAAAACTCATATGGGTAATCTCTATGGGAAGATCATTACGCTCATTGCTCATCCAGTAGTTAATTGCAGCCGCCGTCTTGCTGATTTTCACATCTTTACCCCCCTGTCGGCCGAACATCATCAAATCTCTGTAAAACGTAGCAACCGGTGATTCGTCACCTATGCTTTTGAGTTTATAGATCCATCCCATAAGTTTGCCGTCCACAACTTTGTTTCCATTGGGCAAGGTTTTGGTTCCGTAAGCCAGATCATAAAATCGCTGGGGCAGGCTATCAAAAAAATTCGCCAACCCTCTGCTTTTGGTTCCATCTATGGGAGCGACACAGGTGATCAGAGCATCAATCAGTCCGTCCAGCTCACCAGAAAGGAGATTGCAAACGGCAAAAAAACCGCCCTGACAATATCCGTTCAACGTTACGGGTTTTCCGTGTCTTTTTTTCACCTTTTCGCAAAATAAGCGGGTATCAAGGGCATCATCCTCACCGGTCATGACCTGAACCGCCTCAGTCGTATTGATATCCTTAAGGATTCTGATATAAGTGGGAATCCCTTGATTTGCAAAACAATGAGTGTAACTCTTATTTTCATAGGGTAAGAAGCCCAGAATATTGGCTCCCAGAACATAGGGAGGAAGAATTAGGACCGGTTTGCCGTTTTTATTGACTTTAACCTTTTTATCCGTTGGAAGGATTTGATAAAGAATGAACCGGTCTGTTTCGGCAACCTTTTTATTGTCATCCCGTTCAAAATGGAACCCATATTTCGGTTCAATATCCTGGATGGCCTGTGGATACCTGTTGGCCATCACGTCCATCATTTTCGTCTGTCGTGCTAAAAAGGCTTCTAAATCTTCACCATCTGCACAAAAAAGAGTGTTGAACATGGCGGCAATGGCGTTTTCCATTTCCATCTTTCCTGAAATATTTATCGCTTCCATGCCACCGCTAATACCTCTGCTAATAAGGTCAAGATTAAACGCCAAAAGATCCATATAGGATTGAACCGTCTCCAGGGGCGAAGTGCTCCAAACTTTGTATTTTTCCACATTATTGAAATAGCTTATAGCAATCAAATAGGGAAGCATAAAATCATTGGCGTACTTGGACATAGCACTCAGGTAATTTTGTGAGGCACTAATGAGGTGAGAGAATGCAGAAACGTTTTTGCGAAATATATCGTTAAGAAAATCAGGATCATTCGGGCTGTTCTTCTCCTTAACCATATCTGTTTCCCCCTCCCCATAACTTAAAAAATTATGTGGCTCATAGCCATACCCCGAAGTTCCTACAGGCTGGCCATGAACCACACTCAAAATTTGGCTTTATTTGCTAAAACCGGTAAAATATTTTTCCAGATTTTGATAATTTTGGTCAACTATTTTTTTGAAATCATCACAACCTTTTTTATAGCTCTTCATCCACTCAGTTATGGCTTTTTTTCCTTGCTCGGGCATCCATGTTGCTTGATCTAAAAGAGAGTTTGCCATTTTTTCGTTCTGCTCCCTAAACATGGTCATTGTGTTATAGCTGTTGTCAAAGGCGGTTTTATTGAATTGAGCCATCTGCTTAAAAATTTGATATTGTTCCATTACGTTACCTCCTAATCTTATTTTTTGGTTTTTTGATCCTTATCGAATGCGCTAAAAAAATTTTCCACCCTTTTAAAGTTTTCATCCACGCTCTTCTTGAAATCCTCACGCCCTTTTTTGTAAGCTTTCAGCCAATCATTGATCGCCTTTCTTCCTTCTTCGGGCATCCATGTTGCCTGATCCAAGATCGTACCGGCCATACTTTCGGCCTGCTCCTGAACCAAAACCATAGCATTGAACGTGTTGTCAAACGTTGTTTTCTGAAAGTCGATCATTTGCTTTGCAATTTTTGATGAATTCATGTTAATAATTCCTCCTGTTAATTTTTTTTATTATGGCTTGAGGCGTTCATGTCTGAATAATAACCTTTAAATTTTATTTGTCAAGAAAAAATGTTGCGTTGCAGCAAAATTTTTATTTAATTTGGATCTTTTCAGGTATAAGCCAATAACTATTTTAAATCAATCTTAATATTGACAAATATATTAAGACTATAATATTAAATAAGACCTAAAAAACAGTTTTTATATTGCAGTACGATATAAAATAAATTTGTAAAATTTATTTTCAAAATAAGGAAAAACAGATGTCTGATAAAGTAAAACTAAAAAAATATGCCAACAGACGATTGTACGACACGGGAAAAAGCGCCTATGTTACGCTCAGTCAGGTGGCAGATCTCATCAGACAGGGCCGTCAGGTGGAAGTGATTGATGCAAAAAGCAAAGAGGACGTAACCGCCTCTATTCTCAGCCAAATCATTCTGGAGGAAGCAAAAAACAAAAACATTCTTTTGCCGGTGCCGGTTCTTCACCTGATCATTCAATACGGAGATAATGTACTGGGAGATTTTTTCGAGAAATATCTTCAGCAAATGATTCAAACATACCTTGCCCATAAACATGCGGTTGACGATCAGTTTAAAAAATGGCTCGAAATGGGAATGGGTTTTTCAAATATGGCCCAAGAAACCATGGCCGCTTTGTCACCTTTCAAATCCTTTTTTGATCAATTTTCTTCTTTTTCAAATAAACAGGAGCAAAAAAAAGAAGAAGAATAAATAAACGGAAAGAAAATTCTAACTCATAGTAATCAGGGAAAATATGTGTTCGGGCATAAACTTTTCTATCGCTGAATTAGTTAGTGTTCATCCATAAATGAGGATTTTTGTTCAAGATCAAGGCATGCGAAAAAAATAACCGCAGACATATAGTTGATATTTCGAGGATTATTTTTTGAGCATAACGCAGAAATTGGGCAAAAAGACCATTTATGGATGAACACTAGTTATATTTCGGGAACCATTTGTCGCAATTCTTCATAAGAGAAAACCGGACCGTCAACACACACATACTTGGTACCGATATTGCATCGTCCACAGATGCCGATTCCGCATTTCATGCGTTTTTCCAACGTGGTAATG
>JAFDHQ010000243.1 GCA_019308685.1 Deltaproteobacteria bacterium | reverse complement strand
CCTCTGAGATGAGCTTCCTGTAAAAAAGATCATCATCGACCACCCATATATTCGCCATTAACGCCCCCTTATACGTATCATCGGAATATCGAATCGTTTCATCTTGTAAGGGCCAGACAGCAAAAAGCGTGCCGGAAATAACAGGAGAACCGGCAACCTGCTTAAATGAAAGCAGATTATAAATATCCACGGCGGGAAGGAATCGTTTTCCTCATAAGGATGTCTCAAGTTTAAATGAAAAGGGAGGTAAAATGACCTTCCGAATGGGATGGATCGGCATACGGATGACTTCCCGATAAGGACTTCAGAGCAGAATAAACTTTGTTAAATCAGCAACTTAAAGCGAGGTGGCAAATTTACCGCCTATTTTTAGAACTCAAGATTGGTCCCTTCTCTGAGGATCGAGTTTAATACCTTGAAAAGATAGATGATTTCTTAAGAAAAGAGATGTTGATTCGAGGTGGTCATTTTGCCTCTTTCACTGAAAAACAACTTCGTGAAAGCGAAGAATGTGGCCCGGTTTTTCCTTATCCCGTTCGATGTTTTTGATAGTCACCCGACCCTGTTTCTTCTGCAGCTCTTCTTCGATAAGGTCTGCAGGGTCCCATGTCTTCCTGTGCCTGTCATAGATCTTCGAATATTCCGCGAGAAAGTACGTGTCCAGGACCTTGGCTTGATCCCACCAGGACACAAACAAACTTAGCAGCCCCTCGTACCTTTGATCGTCAGCTCCGATGACAACATTTGCCTCCTGATTCGTATGTAAGGCTGGATCGGTGAGGTTTGAGGAGCCGACGATTGCGCAAGCTCCTCCAAATACGACGAATTTGCAGTCAAGGTTATTGATGATGAACCCGTCCCAGTTCGTCTGGAATCGGCTTTTCACCTGGATGCGTGCAGGGATCGAGTCCGGGATATCGTGGCTGAAGCGCTGCTTCGGTCTTTATCGGTGTACATGGAAATTTCTGCAATCGTTTCACAGTCATGTGTGGGCATCGGTCGTATTGGCAAATCTTTTGACATTGGATAGATGCCGGATGGAGTCATCCTAAAGGAATCACGACACAGCCGAACTATCGTTTAACAGGTTAAGAGGATTAGTATGTCCAAATAATGCACATTATCTTAAATTGATGTATATTTATGGCATAGACTTCCTGATTATTGCTTAAAAGGGAGGTTCGGCCAGCCTCGATTTTTTACAGGTAACTCAAAATGCCCCATTTCTGGATGGGCACTAGCTAAACATGCCAGGGGTCTTCATAAACCAAAATCTTAACCTTATATGTCTTGTTTACAAAAAACTCATTCTATACAGTTATTGAGAATATTCAAATATGGTCATAATTTGTGATATCATTTCCTGGGCGAGGGTAGGCAGTATCGGAATATGCCTGTGAGCATGCTCCCCGTCTTTTGCGTGCCTAATATGGATGAAACATTCGTCGATCAATACATCGCCAATCTCAATGTTCACAAACTCATCATTTCTCGCGCCTGTCATGAAAAGGATTTTTATCGCCAATCCTATATGGCCTTTGAATTTATATGCAGTGTTGATCAACAACTCGACTTCAGCGATGGAAAGGCTTTCCACAATCCGTGAAGGCTTCCTTTCATCCCTGACATTCAATGCCTTCCTGATTTCTTTAAATACATATTTCGTTTGGTTGTAATCCAGGTGAAGCGGTTTCAATATTCTGACCGCTTTCCGGATCGTGTGAGAAAATTTCGCTTTTTCGTTTTGAGCAGTGCAAATGTTTCCCTTTTTGGCCATTTTGAATATTTGGAATAATTGATTGCTATAAATATTTTTCGCTCTCTGTAAAATTCTGCGAAATTTATTTTAAAACAAACACTTAAGCCATAAGGGGCTGGAAATTGTAGTTGTGGAGTTCCTCGTCATTAGAGGATATTGCCAAGCGAATCAATCCGGTGATTAGGGGGGGTTGAATTATTATGGCAGGTATTGCAAATCAGCACTTTATCCCATCCTTCGTCAGCTTGAGCATGCTATAGTTCGTTGGGCGATGCGGAAATACAGAAGGCTGCGAGGCCATTGGCTCAAAGCGACCCACTGGTTAGGTCGCATTGCACGCCGTGAACCCAGACTATTTGTGTCCTGGGAATTTGGTTTTCGGCCGTCGGCTGGACAGTAGGAGCCGTATGACAGGAGACTGTCACGTACGGTTCTTGGAGAGCGTGGGGGTGAAATTCCCCTGCGCTACTTAACCTGACCTAATCGCTTGAATGTTTGCTTTTTATTTGTCTTTCGTTGATTTAAGTTAAGTTTAGGAGTATTTAATTTGATATGAAACAACAGGCAAATATATCTATTGTTAAGGGGATCATGACCGAATTTTCCGACTCAACCGGCCTTTCAACCGTTGAAACGTCCCCACGGCGATATCTCTGGACGGATGCTTTTGCCGTTTGCAACTTTCTTGAGCTTTATCAACGGACCGGGGATGAAAGCTGGCAGAATTTAGTCCTGCGCTTGGTGGATCAGGTTCATTACATACTTGGGCGGCATCGTGAAGACGACCCGCGTACCGGCTGGATCAGCGGACACACCGAGGAACAAGGCAGAAAGCATCCAACAACCGGTGGATTACGAATCGGTAAGCAGATGAACGAACGTAAGCCGGATGACCCCTACGACGACCATCTGGAATGGGATCGAGACGGGCAATACTATCATTATTTGACCAAATGGATGCATGCTCTCAACAGAGTGAGCCGATCTACCGGAAACCCAATATTCAACCTATGGGCCATAGAACTTGCAAAAGCCGCCCATGACGCCGGATCCAAACGGATGTGCTGGAAGATGAGCATTGATCTTTCCTATCCTTTGGTATCCTCCATGGGACATCATGATCCACTGGATGGTTTAATTACTTACAATCAGATTAAGGCGACGGCGGTTGAGCTTTTTAATGCATCCGGGCCGGACCTGGATTCAGAAATCGCCGATATTGGAGTGCTCTGCAAAGGAAAAAATTGGGCTACGAATGATCCCCTGGGTCTCGGCAGTCTCCTGTGCCATGCACACACAATTTTGCAATTAATAGTTCAAGATCGATTTGCCGATAGCGGTATGTTGACGAATTTGTTGGAATCTTCGCTGGCGAGTTTGGATGCCTACATGTTAGATCGTTTTTTAAGTTTTCCTGCTGAATACAGGCTGCCATTCCGTGAATTAGGAATGGCCATAGGATTACACGCGGTTGAAAGGATCGAGGGATTGTTTGAGGAGAAACCGAATGTGTTCGAAAAAAATCATCCCGTCTATTCGCAGATTAAAGGCCTTATGCGTTTTGCCCGTTTGGGTGAAGCCATCGAGAAATTTTGGCTTGATCCCCAAAATAGGATGGCTAAAACCTGGACCGAGCATCAGGATATCAACAGCGTGATGATGGCGACCAGTTTAGCCCCGGACAGCTATTTGAAATTGTAGGTGACATTTAACTTCTAATGAGTCAGTTAGATACTCGACAATCGCTCAATTTAGGTCTTATTAACAAATTATCAACAAAAATTTTCAACCATATTGATGTAATTTTAATTGCTTGTTTGAGTTATTGACAAAATTAACAATTTAGAGAAAGTTCAAAACTATAACTAACCAAAAATCCAGGGTGTTATTTATTATATAATTTCTTTTTTTTTGATCCCCTCATTTTCACACTTTTATCTGAGTGTTGGAGCTAGGATTATAAATCTGCATTCCCTTCATTGCACAAACTCTTTGATATAACCGGAGTAAGCTCTACCCAACCTAAAAAAAGTAACATCCCAAAAAAGAAAAAATAAAAACATCAGAGAATCGATGAAAATTGGAGTGTTTGGAAGAAAATATTATTGTCAATAACTTAAGCTAAAGTCTGAACATGGTTGAAATGCCTGCAGAAATGTGGCATTTATAAAAGCTCGTGTTTAAAAACATTTGCTGGTTTTAAGTAAATTAAATTAATTATAACAATAAGATATAGTTTATTTATATTTTGTTAATAAAAAAATGAAAAACCGGAATTATCGGATTTGACATAAAAAAACTTGTCCGGTAGATAAGTTACAACTTTCTTTGGTATTAAATCGGTTTTCTTTTAACCTTCAATAATACCCCTAAACCGATTGATTTAGTTGTTCTTTCGCCTAATATTTCCCTCTAAAAGAGCAAATTTAGATTTTTATTAACAATAAAGAATTTCGACCGTTATGAAGAAAGCCTGGAACGAAGTAAAAGCTTCGATCAAGTCACGGATCCCTGGTCACAGCTTCTGGATGTGGATTGAGCCGCTTCAGATCGCAAGAGGTGATGAAGGCAGTATTGTCCTTTATTCCCCGAATTTTTTTTCCAGGAAGCGGGTTCTGGAGCATTACGGTGCCCTGATAGAATCCGAAATAAAGAAAGTTTTAGGAAAATCATGCCGGCTTTCTATCGAGATTTCTGTGACAAATACCCTCCCAAAACCGAAAGCAGATCAAAATCCTCAGCTGTTGCTTCCTAATATAAATGTGTGCCCGAACAACGGTCGTCTCTTGACAAAGGATTTTACCTTCGATCGTTTTGTCGTCGCAGAGAATAATAGCTTTGCCTATTCAGCGTCTCTATCAATAGCTTCGCAAAAGAATGGTTACCAGAATGCTTTGTTCTTATTGTCAAAGACAGGGATGGGAAAAAGCCATCTCTGCCAAGCCGTAGGGCATCACATTCTGTCCGAATATCCCTCAGACCGTATCTATTATATGACTGCGGAGGACTTCAGCAATGAAATGGTTGATGCTTATCAGCACAATTCCATCAATGCTTTCAAGCAAAAATACAGAAATCAATGTGACGTATTGCTGCTTGAGGATGTTCATTATCTCAGGGGTAAGGATCGCACCCAGATCGAGCTTGCATTAACCCTTGATACGCTGTTTGAAGCCGGCAAGAAAATAATCTTTTCAAGTTGCTATCTTCCGGCAGAAATTCCCAAGCTCGATGACAAATTAAGATCACGTTTCTCATGCAGCCTCATTTCGAACATTGATCCCCCTGATTTCAGGACAAGGGTGCGGATACTGGAGAAAAAAGCATCTTTTAACGGGTATGTAGTACCCGAGGAAGTGATCCATTATCTGGCTGCCGAACTCACGGACGATGTAAGACAGCTTGAAAGCGGCCTTATAGGAGTCACCGCAAAATCGAATCTTTTAGGAACCCCCATTGATCTTGGGCTTGCGGAAAGTGTCGTCAAGACTATCGCACGGCAACGGAAGAATATCACCATAGATGTAATCAAGAAAATGGTTTGCAAACATTACAACATTTCCATCAGTGACATTGTTTCACGTTGCCGCAAGCAATCCATTGTTCGCCCGAGGCAGATCGCGATTTATCTTTCGCGCAGATATACGGATTCTTCCATCCAGGTAATAGGGAAGAGCTTCAACAGATATCATGCCACAGCCCTCCATTCCATTGGTATCGTCGAGCAGGGAATAAAGGAAAATGGTCCCTTGCAGAAACAAGTGGAATTTCTTTGCAAAAAAGTAGATTCCGGAAAATTTTGATTTCTAATTTTAGATGTTATGCATTTGTACCCTTCGGGATCCCCTTATATATTTGTGCAACCGCTTCCACTCCAAT
>JAFDHQ010000041.1 GCA_019308685.1 Deltaproteobacteria bacterium | reverse complement strand
GCATGCTGACAATCAATATCCGTATTTTAGAGGAAACTTTTAAAATATCACCGATCAGCACAAGACCTTTTATGTCCGGCAGGGCCATATCCAACAAAACCAGATCGGGCTTGAGTTCTTTTACCATTTGAAGTCCTTCATGCCCGGTGCCTGCTTCCCCAACCACTTTATACTCGCGGTTGTGCCCGATGATCGTCTTAAGGCCTTCCCGGAACAGAGGATGATCGTCAATGATTAATATTCGCTTTTTCTGACTCACTTTTTCGTTCCTTAAAAGGAATTTTTATAAATATTTTTGTGCCTTTCATCGGGCGTGATTGAATCGTCATTTGGCCGCCAAGCAGGTTGACCCTCTCTTTCATGCTTCGAAGTCCCAGCCGTTTCTCATTGCTTAATGCAAGTTCTCGCGCCGTTACATCAAAACCTTTACCGTTGTCTTCAATGCGAAGGATGACATTCGGAGATGCCCCCATCAGCATTATGTTCACCTGTGCGGCATCGGCATGTTTGCGGATATTGTTAAGGCCTTCCTGAACCAAACGGTAAATATGAATTTCGGAATTAGAATCCATGTCAAACGAGTGTAACCCTGCCGATTGAAACTCAACTTTCACTCCATTCTTTTCATAAAACTCTTCACAATACATCTCAAGCGCCTTCACAAGGCCCATTTCATCCAGGCCGGGTGGCTGTAAACCATAGGCAAGATTACGGACATTTGTGATTGTCTGCTCGAGGAGTTTGGATAATTCCACCATTTTCCCCCTTAATCCAGGAGATATGGCTGGTTGATTTTCGAATAGCATGTCACAGCCAATTTTCAGCGTATAAAGGTTTTGGCCTATGCTGTCATGGAGTTCATAGGAAATCATCTGCCGCTCACGTTCCTGGGCCTGCATCAGCATATGGGAAAGGTTATGAACAAGATCTTCGGATTGTTTGCGCTCTGTTACATCGGCGAGAAAATTCAAATACCCATTATGAGTTACCACAATACCAATCGTCGCATTACTCGCCACGATACGGTATTTTTCTTCAGACTTTCGCAGGGATTGCTTAAGCTTTTTTTCGCGAATTGTAAATAATCTTTGGCCCCCAATTTCATAGCACGTACAGCAACATTCTCATCTCCATGACCGGTAATCATAATAACCGGGATATCTATATCCGTTTGATTCAAAACTTCCAAAAACTCGATACCATCCATACCGGGCATCAGGTAATCCGTTATGATAACCGTGGGATTGATTTCATCAAGCCTTTCAAGGCAGGTCTCTGCCTCCTGAAAATGGTACACCGAAGCGTATGGAAACTTTCCGGCAATGGCGCGCTTCATGAGGTCGAAATGAGATTCCTCGTCTTCAATAATCACGAGCGTTAACATTTCCACGATCAAGCCTCCTTGTTTCAAAATACTTTTTCTCAATACCAACGCCGCTGCCACCCTGTGACAAAAAAGATTTTATCTGTGCCTGTTTCCGCGTATGCTTAACAAGGGCACCGGGCAATGACGAAACATTTTTTCTGCTGTAGAGCCGAAGAGAATGTCTTCAAGATTGCTACGGCCCTTGGGACCCATAACCACAATATCGGCACCTTCATCCTTAACGGACTGGATTAGTTCCCGAAAGGGTATTCCAATCTTAATGACTTTTTTAACGGAAAGATGGCTGACAGATATTTCTTTAACCAGTTCATCAATGCGCTCTAATCGGCTTTCCATTTTATCCTTTAAAAAATCATTTTCAGAAATAGCACCGCTATACATTGCTGCCATTCGGATGGAGTTTACATCTCTTTCGTTAATTACATGGGTTATAATTATCTCTGCCTTTAAATCCTCGGCCAGCTCGGCAGCATATTTTAGCGATTTTTTTGAATACTCAGAAAAGTCACAAGCCACCATGATTTTACTGATTTTTTTCATTTTCTCCCCCTTTGTGGGCGCAAGTGTATTCGAACCTTCATCAATGAAAAAGCAAGAGACATGCCAAGAATGACTGTTGGAGATATGATGAAATAACACCTTGATAAGTCAAAATATTTTCTAAGACTGGTGGGATTTTTACTTTGGATTGAAAGGGAAAGGGTGTCAGAATTTTTTACAAAATGTAAAATCACAAATTATACAATCGCTTCGCGATTCTATATAACGCGGCTTCGCCGCTCTAAAAAAAGGAAATTCCCATACCATAAAGTTACTTTGGGTCTTCTCTAATTGAAGTCTCGAATTTAATTCCATACTTTTCAATCCTGGAATGAAGGGTAGGTCTGGAAAGTCCGAGGAGTTTCGCCGCTTTTGAGCGGTTTCCATCGGTAAGTTTTAACGTTTCGCTAATAACGATGCTGGTAAAATGGCTCATGCAGGCATCAAAGATGTTTTCATCTGATTGAGAGGTGAGCATCTGATACACCCATTGCCGAATGGCCTGATCACCTTTTACGAAGTCTGTGGTTCTGACTGCATTTGCGTCGCTGATGGCTTGCGAGATGTCTTTCTGAGAAATGGGAGCCCCGCGGTTAAAAATCAATGCCTTTTGGAGTGTATTGCCCAGCTCGCGCACATTACCCTGCCAGGAGTAAGTAGTAAGTATGGCCTTTGCCTCTTTGGTAATTCCCGGATTTTCAATCCTCGCTTCACGGGAAAAGCGCGCCAGAAAATAATCGGTCAGTAACGGAATATCCTTGGCCCGTTCCCTCAGGGAAGGTAAAAAGATCGTAACGACCTTGAGCCGGTAGTATAGGTCTTCCCGAAAACGGCCCTGTTCCAGCGCGGATTCAAGGTCTCGATTGGTGGCGGCCACAATTCTTACATCTACGGGAATGGTTGCCCGGCCGCCAAGTCGCTCAATGCTTTTTTCCTGGAGCAAACGTAGGATTTTGGCCTGGATGCTTAACGGCATGTCACCTATTTCATCCAAAAATATGGTTCCGCCGTGGGCCTGTTCGATTTTTCCCACTCTCCGATGAGCCGCTCCAGTAAATGCGCCTTTTTCATATCCGAACAGTTCGCTCTCTAAAAGGGTTTCTGGAATCGCGACACAGTTGATCACCAGAAAGGGTTTGTTTGCCCTCTGGCTGTGCTGGTAAACGGCCCGGGCGACCAGTTCTTTGCCCGTACCGGATTCGCCTCTGATGAGAACCGTAGCATCCGTCGAGGCAACCCTGCCGATGGCCTTGTAAATCTCCTGCATGGGCCTGCTCCGCCCAATAATAGCGTCGCGGGAACTTTCGTCAGGGACGGGATCCATATCCACCGGCGAACGCATGAAACGACCGGCTTCCAAAGCCTGTTTAATCACGGTCAACATGTCAGGGATATCAAAGGGCTTGAGAATATAGTCGAATGCTCCCATCTTGGTGGCTTTGATGGCGGTTTCAGTCGTGCTGTAGGCGGTCATGATTATCACCGGAAGCTTGGGCTCTATTTCGTGAATGACCTGAAAAGTTTCAAAGCCGTTCATTCCCGGCAAACGCATGTCCAGGATAACCAGGTCCGGAATCTCCTTTTCTATTATTTTAAGACCTGCTTCCCCGGAAGCAGCGCATTGAGAGTGATAGCCCTCTTCTTTTAAAAGCTTGTCGAAGCTTTTGCGCAACTGGTCATCGTCATCAATGATCAATATGGTATTCAAAATTCGAACCCTTTTATTGGTATGGTGATGATGAACCTTGCCCCCTGGCCCTCCTCGAATTTGACGTCCAGCCAGCCTCGGTGCTCTTCAATAATCCGGGTGGCAATACTCAATCCCAGACCCGTACCCTCTTCTTTGGTGGTGAAAAACGGCTCAAAGATCTTCTTCAGAATATCCTCGGGAATGCCCGGACCATTGTCATTTATACTAATAATTATCACACGGCCTAAAGATTCAATGAAACCTTCTTCTTCCCTTAGCACTATGGTCCCTCCATTTTCCATTGCCTCACAGGCATTCACCACGATATTGACAAGGACCTCTTTTAATTGCTCGGGATCAGCTTGAATCTCCGGTAGCTTTTTACTCCTTTGAATGGTGACACTTACTTCGTAAGATTCGAGACGATGCCGTAATAGCTGGACGGTTAGGTCCACTATGTCTGATAGTGAGACAGATTGCAGCTCCAGCCTAGGCGGCCTGGAAAACTCAAGGAAATTCTGAACAATGTTATCGATATGACCGATTTCCTTTGAAATGACGTCAAAGTCCTCTTTCTGATCACCGTCAAGATGGAGACTCCGGCTGAGGGAGAAAAGTCGCATTTTTACCGAAGTAAGAGGATTGCGTATACTGTGGGACGTACCGGCAGCCAGTTTGCCCACAAGCGCCATCTTTTCCGACTGTAAGAGGTATTCCCGGCTTTTCTCCAGTTCAGACTGGGTTTGATCGTATTCCTTTATCAGATCATGGACTCCCAGGCTGAGAGCCTTTATCTCATCACCGGTTTTTTGTGTTCCGTTTTTACGATCCGTTTCCAGGGCCAACCTGCGCACCGGTTCCAGAATATCGTGTATTAGGAAAAAGATCAGTATGATTGCCAAAAAGAGAACTGTCAGGACAGCCGAACCGGCAATAATTCTGAGTTTTCCGGCCTGAACCAGGCTCTGTTCTTTAACTTTTTGAACCTTTTCCCTGAAAAGATGTTTGTACACATCGCAAAGTTTCAGCACATTAAAAAAGTGCTCACGGACTTTTTCATGGAGTTTTGAACCTGTCTCGCGTTCTCCGGATTTGTAAAGATCTATAACCTTATCTTTTGAGGTTACGTATTGGATGTATTTGGATTCGATGAGATCCAGTGCCTTTTTTTCCTCTACCGTTGTGGCAAGACGTTTTGATTTTTTGATCTCGTCCCTGAAAATATGCCGGTACCGCTCCATTTGTAAAAGCCAGTTTGGATCTCCATCCATGAAATAATAGGAAACAAACCCTTTTTGATTGACAAAGGCGAGTTCCAGGGATTCGGCCGCCTGGAGTCCTCCCATATATTCGTCAACGACCCTTGTCAGAAGGCCTTCCATCCGGTAAGTATAACCAACCATTACCAAAGCGCCGACTATAGTAATTATAACCAGTGTGCTTATAATTAGGAATATCCTGGATCGTAGGCTCATATTGTTCAATATGTGATGACTTCGTAGAAAGTCGTTTTTCTGACTTTCAACTAACTCAAATAGCAGTCGTTTCCATAACAGGCTGTTTTTTTTAAGTTATTTCCGGTTACAGTATCGCGAAGCGGCATAACTTAGCTTTTTACGAAGTCATAATACGTGCATCAGTTTGGCTTTATAAAACGCCTGGATTCCCGCCCCTCCCTTGGCTGGGGATCTTCGCAGGAATAACATATATTTTCCGAAATGGTCACGAAAAGTGTATTATTCCAGGCCATGTGCCGAAAGCGCTTCCCTGACCCGGGCGTCTTTAATTTTTTCTTCGTGGTCTCTTTTTTTCTTGGTGGCTTCCTGAACTTTGGCCATGAGCTGATCTATTTCACACGGCTTCATCAGGTAATCGAAGGCCCCCAATTTCATTCCCTCTATCGCCGATTCCACAGTGGCATGGCCGGTCAGCATAATGATTTCAATGATAGGAAATGACTTTCTTATTTTCTCAAGCGTTTCAATGCCGTTCATCCCGGGCATCTTGACATCCAGAATAACCACGTCCGTATTGCGATTCGTGTTCAGCACTTCAAGAGCTTCTTGGCCGCTATAGGCTGTTAGGACTTTCAGATCCCTTTTAGCCAGGCGTTTTGTCATGGTTTCTACAAAAGGGACTTCGTCATCCACCAACATAATTATAGGAATACTCATAGTTATTTCCCTCCTCAAACTAGCTTGCCGCTGTTATATCATTTTAAGCATTGCCGGATCATTTTTCCAGAACACTCATGGGCGATGTTGACAGTTTGTCTACCAGCGCTTTTCGAATCCGTTCTTCATGCTCCGATTTCCGTTCGTATGCCTTGTTGATCTTATCCAACAGGACATCCATCTCGCATGGCTTTAGCAGGAAGTCATATGCCCCGATTTTCATGCCTTCAATTGCCGTCTCAATTGTGCCATGGCCTGTCAACATCAGGACTTCCGTCAAGGGTTTCAGTTTTTTTATTTCCATTAATGCCTCAATTCCGTCCATACCGGGCATCTTTACATCTAAAATGGTCACATCAAAATTGTATTCCTTCAGCTTTTCCAGGGCCTCATCCCCACTAAATGCTGTTGTAACGTCAAAATCTCTGGTTCTGAGGCGCTCGGCCAGTGTTTCTACAAATTCTTTTTCATCATCCACCAAAAGTATTCTTATTTTCATAGATTCCTCCTTGGACCTCACAAATTAATGCGCGTTGCTTAAAAGGACGGCTTTTGCTGTTTCAGTTATTCCTTCCGGAAATCCTACCACATTATATAGTATCATAAAACCCAACACCCATGTGATTGCGAGTGAAATAATAAACAGTGCAAACCCGTATTTTACAAAGTCGATCGGACTGATCATGCTCTTGCCGGTATCGGGATAAACGCCGAGTCCGTAAACAATGGCATTGTTCGGAGTTCCCACAATCAAAAAGTGGGCAAAGGAGGTGGCAAAGGCCGTGGCAAGACCGATTGCCCACGGTTCACCAGGAACGCCACTCATGATACCCATGGGAATGGCGATAGGTCCCAGAAGGGCCGTTGTTCCTGCATCAGACATGAAATTAGTCATAAGACCTGAAAAGCTGCTCATTCCAATCCAAAGTCCCAGGCCCTTTGCGCAATGTATTTTTTCCAGACCATGAAGAAAAATCTGGGCCAGCCAGAGGGCTGCGCCGGATTCCTTTAGAAGGGCGCCAAGAGTCAGCGCACCGCAGTACATGAACCACGCATCCCAGGATATTCCTCCTAAAATCTTTTTCCAATCGGAAACTCCGAAAATGACAGGAATAACCAGAGCGAGCAAGGCCGGCCCCCCAAGGCCGAGACCATGCCCGCCGAATATCCAGAGAACAAGAATCAGAACCATCATACCCAGAGCCACCTTTTCAGCATAGTTCATCTTTCCCATCTTTTTCGTTTCTTCCTTTATAGCCACAAGGCCGGGGGTCAGGTCCCTTGTTTTGACTTTTCTGAAGATAAACAACATATAGAAAGCAACCGCAAGACCCAGGACCGGGGTGAGTGGAAGCCCGTACATCATCCACTTGCCGAAGCTCATGGGAATATTGTAATCAGACCAGAATCCCATCATGATAACATTTCGTCCTCCTGCTGCAGGGGAACCCACACCCCCGACATTCAGTGCAAAACAAAGAGAAAATAATAAAAGCTTGGCAAGTTCCGGGTCATGTTCGATTGTTCCTCCCTTGCTGTTGGCCGAAACCGCTCCCATATACACTGCGGCCATGACCGGTGCCATAAAGGCGGCCATGGCATGGGCGGATATAAATGATCCAAGTACGGACATGGAAATACATAAAACAAGAATCGGCACAACAAATCCTTTCGTCCAACCTAAAATCCATGTGGCAAGCCTTTTATGCAACCCAACATCAATAACGGTAACCCCCATTGCAAGAACGCCCAATAGAAACAAAGGCGCATCACCGGCAAAGGTCTTTCCTATCATCTTTTTTGGCAAAAGATGAAAGAAATAGGCAAAAACCGGCATCAATATGCCGACTAGGCCGATAGGAAGCGCCTCTGTTGCAAAATATATAACAGCCATGGGAATCATGCCGAGTACAAGCTTTAATTTCCAGGCTGCTTCAGCCATGTCGCCGGCCACATTCCATTCTATCAATCTTTTCCCAAAACCATGTTCTTTCACCATTTCAATCATACTCTGAGGCGTTGGAATAATAAAACCGATGATTATAAAACAGGCCGCACCAACGATCAGCCAGAGCATTTTGTTTGAAAGAAGCCCCCCTTTTTTTGTTTTATCCGTTTCGCTCTTTCTATGTTCCATCCATTTTCCTCCCTAAAATCAACATGATAAGTTTCTCGCTTCAGACACTATTTTCTTCAGGTCCGGCTACTTTTTCTTTTCGTCTTCAAGGATTTTTCTCGCTGTATCGAATTCGCCCGCCTCAGCAAAGGTGACGGCACTCATGGAGGATTCAAATTTTTTTTTGTAGGCATTTGTTACTACCCGCATGAGTTTTTCAAATTCCACGGGTTTTTGCAGATACTCAAAAACACCCAGCCTGCGCGCCTCTTTTTCATCTTTTTCAGATCCGTGGCCGGTCAACATGATAATCTGAACCCCCGGATAGGCTTTTTTAGCGCGCCTTAGAACCTCCATCCCATCCATGCCGGGCATTTTTAGGTCCAGAACCATGACATCCGGAAGATCTTCGTCCATGGTCTTAAGCGCCTGCTCCCCGCTAAGTGACACATCAGATTTCAAATCCCGCATTTCCATTCTTTCGGAAAGGGATTTTACGAATTCTTCCTCATCATCTACCAGTAACACTTTCATTTCTTTCATTTTTTCTCTCCTTTATTTGGATTTTTTCTGCTTCTTATCTTTTATGCACCTTTTATGAGCGCGTTCTTTGGCCAGTATTTCTCTTGCCATATCGTCTTCACCGGCTTCCGCAAAACTTGCTGCAACCATCAGGTCCTGGCAGCGCTGGAAAAATGACGGTTTTTTGCTTTCCGTTTTTTCCTTGTGTTCAAAGGCCTCCTTGATCCTCTCAATGAGCGCCTCCAAATCTAAAGGTATGAATAAATCGTCAAAGGCTCCAAGTCTCATCCCCTCTATCGATAGAGAAAGCTGTTCGGCGCTGTTGATGATAATAACCTGGACAGCGGGGCGCATTTTCTTAATCATCTTAAGAAGGGCCAATCCCTCTCTTTTAAGTCCATTAAGGTCTAGCAGCACCACATCGATATCCTTTCTTTTAAGAATCCGTTTTGTTTCCATCGGTGCCCTGGATTGAAAAATCCGGTAATCTTTGCTTCCCGGCCGCCCGGACAGGTGCTCGTATAGAAAACTATTTCTTTCAATGATCAAAAGGTCTACTTCCATGGCTTCCCAAGAAGGCTCCGCAGGATAACCGGATCCTGACTATCCGTAAGCAATTATGCGCTACCTATCCTGCCTCGGCAAAAGTGACTGTGGTAAAAATTTCGTCCCACAATGTTAGACAATCCCTTTTCTTGCAGGGCCGTATTCCTGACATTTCCATGGCAATATGGTGCTCACCCATTTCAGCAAAGGTAATGGCTGCAAAGGCTCTTTCAAATTTTTTGATCCATTTTTTCATGACACCCTCCATGCTGTTGTGGTTATTTAGCTTGTTTTGCTTTTATACTACAGCAAAGAATGTGCCAAAGAATTTTTTAATTGTATTATCAATGAGTTAAGCAGATAAGGGGCAATATAAGAATGAAGAAAAGAGGTAATATGAAATGTTTTGAAACAGTTTGGAAGAAACGATATGGAACAATTTAGTACAAATTTGCTCGTTTATGTCTCGGTAAAATATAGTAAGATTCCAGAGGCGGATTCATCCGCTTGGGCTGATCCGCCCAGACAAGCCATGGTTTCCTGCAGAAATGCCCAACGGTCGGAAGTAATTATGGCCTGCGGAAGATTAGCGTCATCCGCTGTCATACCCTCAAAGTGTATACCCACTACATAATTATTCTGTATTTTCCTGGGGAAAAGAGTAATTTTTCCTCCGGAAGTTATTAAATCGAGGAAAATTTCGATGGATATAAATAGAGCCATTTGTAAAGCAACCGGATGTGTCTTAATAATAAACGGCCCGTCTTTAGGACCGGTTTCCAGACCCACATTTTTAAGTCTTGCGAAACGAGAGGCAAGTAAAACCATCTGTTCGGTCACTTCGTTGAGATCTACGCTTGTGGGACTGTGGTCAGAGCTATGGGCAAACCAGTTAAGATTGTTCGTAATAGCAACGCCGCGCTGAATTTGGCCAAGAATTCTTTTTAGGGCCTTTTTGAATTTCTCTTTATGGGGAAAGGTGTCTTCTCCGGTAACGGCAAGAATATCCTCCAAAAGACCCGATGATTCCTTGATGATAGCCAGAACGTTGTTGATTTCATGGGTGATTCCGGCCGTGATTTTGCCGAAAAAAGCAACTTCTTTGTCTTTGTGTCCAAACATGAGTTTACCCCATCAAATAAAGCGGGCTATGGTTGACTTTTAATGGCCTCTTGCATTTTTTTTATTAATTCTTCGATATTTATGGGCTTCATCAAATAATCAAAAGCTCCCCGTTGCATCCCTTCAATGCCCTCTTTGGTGGATCCACGCCCAGTCAGAAGAATAACATGAATTTGGGGTTTTTGTGCTTTGATCCGTTTAAGGACTTCAAGCCCTCCGAGACCCGGCATCATTACATCCAGAATTACAACCCGGGGTGGATTAGTTTCAATCATTTGCAACGCAATTTCACCGTCTGTGACAGATCGAGCTTGAATCCCTCTTAATTCAAGCCTTTCTGCCAGAGTTGTGACAAACTCTTCTTCATCATCAACAAGTAATACTTTCAAATTTTGCATTTTATTCTCCCGGGCCAATCTTTGCCTTTTTGGGCAAATAAACTGTGAATATACTACCTTCTCCTTGCTTACTTGTGACCTTGATCTCTCCTCCCATTTTTTTCACAATACCATAAGTAATCGCAAGGCCCAAACCGGTGCCGCCTTTTTGTTTTGTTGTAAAAAAGGGGTCAAAAATATTCCTTAGAGTCTCTTTCGACATGCCGCTTCCATTGTCCTGAATAGAAACTCCCACGGTATCCGAGTCTTCTTCCCATGAGGTGATCACTATCTTACCCTCATCTTCCACTGCAGCAAAGGCATTGGAAAGAATATTCAAAAAAACCTGCTGCATTTGTCCCCGGTCGGAAAAGATATAGGGAAGATTATCTGTCAATTTAAGTTTCAATTCAATATTTCGATGTAAAGCCTCCTTGTCCAGAAACCCGAGGGTTTCTTGAATAAGTCCATTTACATCCAATTCTACAAGCTGAACTTCCATACGGCGTGCAAAACCCAAAAGGCGATGTGTAATTCCTTTGCATCGTTCAACCGATTGAAGAATCGAATCTGTCAGTCCCAGAAATTTTTCCTTTTTCTGGAATTGATCATCATATGCAACCAGGTCTTTCATTAAGCCCGCTTTTTCGTTGATAATAGCCATAGGATTGTTGATTTCATGGGCTACGCCGGCAGCCAGTCTTCCGATTGATGCAAGCTTATGCGTATGTTGGATCTCTCGGTAGGCTGATTCTCGTTTTTCATCAGCATCTTTAACCCGTTTCACGACAGTATCCACGAGCTTGAAAACCACCAGAACAATCGTGACAACGCTGATGGAAAAAATAAATAACATTTTACTTCTGAGCGTATACCATGGCTTCAAAAGAGCAGAACGCTGTTTGGTAAGAACCATAATATAATCTGCTTTGGTAAATGGGACGTAGGCTACCAGCATTTCACGGTTTTGGGGATCTACTTCCTCGACGACGATAGGCCCATAATTTCCCCTGGGAAACGACACCGGATATTTATCAAGTATTTTCCCGTAAAATCTGGAGGGGGTTTGCAGGAACCCTTCACGATTAATTAAAAAAGCATCGCTTTCCTGATCCAGTTGCATGGAGGCGATAATATTATCAAATTTACTTGTATCAATGGTAGCGCGCAGAATCAAATAGCGGCCTTCTTCTGTCCGGCGCAGTACGGCAATGGCGACATGGGGGAATTGTCTGTAGCCCATGAATACATCGCTGATGTAATTTCCCTTTACCACGACTTCATGGAACCAGCTTTGTTTTGAATAGTTTTTCCCTAGAAACTCGTAAGGACCGACATAGCTCAACTGGATGCCTTTCTTATTGATCAAGCCCAAATCGACCAAACAACAATATTCATCCATAAATGTTTTAAAAATACGATTCAGGGTCTTTTGGTCAGAAAGTTCTTCAAAAGAATAGGAAGCGGCGATAAATCTAATCACGGAAAGGCGTTCTTCCAGAAAAAGTTCCAAAGAGTGCTTGGTCTTGTTCGCCAGTGTTTTCAACGGATTGACAATTTCTTTTTTAATGCTGGATTGATATTCATGCTGGTAGATTCCCGCCATTATGATCAGGGGAATGATGGTTATCAGGATCATCAATATAAAAATATTTCTTCTGAGTATACGATAGCGATTTGCAGTATCATCATCAGAGTTATGCGAGAGGCCTTTGGTGAAACGTGTCCATAAGTTTTTAGGGTTCATTGTTTCTTTTAATCCTTTTTGTCGAAAAGAATGTCTCCGGGCTGGAGCATCCCCTCATAAAAACGCTTCAGAACAGATTCCCAGGGACCTAATACGGAATCTATAACCTGCACTTTTTTCCAGGTTAGGTACTGGTAATATTCCTCCTCGATACCGCTACAGATTAATACATCAACCTCTTCAGTCACAATCAAGTGACACAGTTTTTCGGCGGAAGCCCGGGAAAGCACTACGATTTTTTCTTCCCCGTTGGCAATGTTTTTATCCCGGGCAGTAATCAGAACCTCGGTGGCCAAATCGAACCTGGGTGCAACATCATTGCCATGTAAGGGTATGAGTATTTTTTCTGGCATTATGTACCATATTGTTTCTTTTTTGTACAGACCTTTTTATTGATTGATTCCATATTGTTTCATTTTCCTCCAGAGCGTACTCCTTCCCCAGCCCAGAAGCTCCGCAGTCTTGCTACGTCGCCCCCCGGTCTTAACCAGCGCATCCAAAATCAATTTTCTTTCCATAGCCCCCCATGTCTGCTCCGTCCCAGGCAACATATATTCGTTTGGTCCTGATTGAATCAGGGGTGACACCTGTTCTTTGATCATGGGTTTCATTTCCACAAGATATGCCGGCAAGTGATGGGGTTGAATTTTTTCCTCCTGGCAGACATTAACGGCATATTCACTGATATTTCTCAGTTCCCTCACATTGCCCGGATATGGGTAACTTCTCAAAATCTCAAGAGCTTTGTTTGAAAATCCTTTAATTTTTTTTCTGAATCGAGAGCTTAAACTGTTCAGAAAGTAATCGAGAAGCAACCTTGTGTCGCCCTGGCGTTCCCGCAACGGCGGCAGGTGGATTCGGACCACATTAAGCCGAAAAAAGAGATCTTCCCGGAAACGTGCTGTCTGTACCATCTGTTCTAGGTTACGATGGGTGGCGGCAATTATTCTCACATTGGCCTGAAAACCTTTGGTGCCGCCCAAAGGATAAACCATCTGGTCATCGAGAAAAGTGAGTAATTTGACCTGCAGCGAAAGCGGAAGGTCACCAATTTCCGTAAGGTAAAGCGTGCCATTGTGTGCCAGGCGAAAGCGCCCGGGTTTGTTTTCCACCGCACCGGTGAAAGCCCCTTTTCTGTGGCCGAAAAGCTCGGATTCCAGCAAGGTTTCGGGCAGCGCCCCGCAATTGACTTTGACAAAAGGTCCTTTGGCCCGGTTCGAAGCCTGGTGGATTGCTTCTGCTGCCAAATCTTTTCCTGTTCCGGTTTCACCGGTTATCAAAACCGATGAATCGCTTTGTGCAAAAACAGGAAGAATTTGAAAGATTTTCTCCATTTGCGGACTCCGACCGATAAGATGCGCAAAGCGGTAAGCATGACTTTTCTGAGCATCAAGTTCCATTATGGGTCGCATATCTTCTACTGTTTCAAGAAAACCCACAGCTTTACGGTAAGGATCTTTTAGTAATGCCAGATTGACCCGCACGGGAATCAAATTACGATCCCGGTTGATCAGATCGCTTTCCATACAAACAGGTTTGGATTCATGCTGCATGTTCAGGGCCGGACAACCCTTAATACACATCTTGCTTCGAAGGATGTGGTAGCAGGGAACCCCGGCGGCTTCATCCTGAGAAAATCCGGTCAGAGATTCAAAAGCTCGATTTAATAACATGATCCTGCGATCCATATCAAGAACGATAATACCCAGAGGAATTTCATCAATCAGGGAACGCAAATCTATAGGAAAGTTAAAAAGCGGATTAATTTGTAATTGTTGTGAAGTATCCAATATATTATTTCAAATTTTTAGAAATAAATTCTTTGTAACCGTTTACGGTTCAAATTTGTGATGTGAACCGCTGAACCCGGTTACGATATTTTATATTTATGTTTATCATAGAGCAGGAAACTTGTAAACCAGCGACAGGCATAAACCGAAAAAACAGAAAATGCGAGACAGAAAATTTATCATATTGATCTATAGAAGTGTTGCAAATTGTAACGGTAAATGGAATAAAATCTTGTAAACACTGTGATATTTCCTTATGCTAATGTCATTTATTGACAATGATAAGTTCTTGTATTTTAAGCAAGTTGCAAATGATTTTCTCCATATTTTTAATTGACAGAGTAAAAAATTTAATATAAGTTACCTGTTTTGATTGATTCGACTTCTTTCAAATTTGACGGTTTCGTAGAAAGTCAGATTTTGATGAAGTTTGATTACGTTAAAATTCACACCGGATTTCAACTCTAAATACAAAACCTAACGCCTAATTTTAGGAGGAAGAAATGGGGAAGAATGGTAAATTGTGGATGATCATTTTGATTTGTTTATTTTCGTTGCCTGTATTGATATCCCCTGCTTTTGCAGATGTATCAGCCGAAGCTGCTTCAAATGGTCATGCCTGGTGGTTCTGGCCGCTGGTCCTTTTTATAATAACTTTTATTATGGGAATATTCGCTGTTCTGGGTGGTGTAGGCGGTGGTGTGCTATATGTGCCGATCATCAGCGGGTTTTTCCCTTTTCACCTGGACTTTGTTCGCGGCACCGGTCTTCTTGTGGCCCTTTCCGGCGCACTGGCAGCCGGGCCCGGACTTTTAAAGATGAACCTTGCAAGCCTGAGACTGGCAATTCCGGTCGCCCTTATCGCCTCCACCTGTGCAATCATTGGCGCCATGATCGGACTTGCCCTGCCCACCAATATCGTTCAGATTGCACTCGGTGCCACCATTATCGGTATTTGTATTCTTATGTTAACTGCCAAAAAATCCGAACTCCCGGATGTTCCCAAGGCGGACAAACTCTCTTCGGCCCTTAATATATGCGGGGTTTACCAGGAAGCCAGCTCCGGCGAGATTATCGACTGGAAAATACACAGAACACCACTCGGATTGGCTTTGTTTGTTCTCATCGGAGTTATGGCCGGCATGTTCGGACTGGGAGCCGGATGGGCCAATGTTCCGGTTCTCAATCTTCTCATGGGAGCACCCCTGAAAATCAGTGTGGCAACCAGCAAATTCCTTCTTTCCATTACAGATACTTCCGCGGCATGGATATATATGAACAAAGGCTGTGTGATTCCCATGATGGTAGTGCCCTCTCTGGTGGGAATCATGCTCGGTTCCTTTGTGGGCGTTCGTTTGCTCAAAATCGCCAAGCCTGCGTTTATCCGGTGGATGGTGATCGCAATTCTGGCTTTTGCCGGTGTTAAAGCCCTGTCCAAAGGTTTTGGATTTTAAACACAAATTTGAACCTCATTACACATACACAAATAGATAATGAAAACAGGAGAAAGGGAAATGGACGAAAAATCGACGGCATCTTTGGAAGCAACTCCCGAACAGCTTTTATATGCTAAAATACTGGAATGGGGTATGTACATCGGCTTATTAATTCTTTTTATAACTTTTGGTCTTTATACTTTCGGCATTATGGATCCTTATATTCCGATGGATAAAATTTCAAATTATTGGTCAATGAATGTGCATGAATATCTTGAACACGCACAGATTCAAGATGGATGGGCCTGGGTCGGCATGGTAACATACGGTGATTTTGTCAATTTCATCGGTATTGCCATACTGGCGCAATGACAAAGTTTATGCAATTTTTGCCGTGATTGAAGTCATTATCCTTTCCGCCGCTGCCAGTGGAATTCTTGCCGTGGGGCATTAGTCAGACGGATTATTTTGCTTAGCGGGCGGCGCAACCCTAAGTGATGCACAAAAATCCTTCATGTTTGGCAGACAATTGTTTCTTTCTGAAGGAATCAGGTTAAATTTGAAATGAAGTATAATTACCTTTTTGGTCCGGTACCTTCACGGCGGTTGGGGATCTCACTTGGCGTGGACTTGGTTCCATTGAAAACCTGCACGTTAAACTGCATCTACTGTGAATGCGGGCGAACAACAGATTTGACCTTAGAGCGCAAGGAGTATGTGCCGTTGACCTCTGTTAAAAAGGAACTTTCTGACTATGTTGCCAATCATCCAAGGCCGGACTATATTACCTTTTCAGGTTCAGGTGAACCGACGTTAAATTCAAACATTGGGGACACGTTACATTTTATCAGAAATCATATCCATGATATTCCTGTGGCCATACTGACAAACGGCACTTTATTTTATTTAAAACAGGTTCGGGAAGATATTAAGGACGCCTCGCTGGTAATGCCGTCCATAGACGCTGCAACGGAAAAAATATTCAGAAAAATTAACCGCCCCGACCCTCGGCTAAAAATTGATAAAATTATTGAAGGGTTAGTAACGTTTCGCAAAGAATATAGCGGGCAAATCTGGCTGGAAATTTTTATCGTGCCCGGCATGAATGATACCGCGCATGAATTAACCGCTTTAAAACAGGCCATTGAAAAAATTGAACCAGACCAGGTTCAGCTGAACACTCTGGACCGGCCCGGACCGGTCTCAACGGTTCGTGCAGCCACCCGGCAGGAACTTGAACATATTATACATTTCTGGGAACTTGAAAATGTTTCCATAATCGCTGATGTGTTTGAGCGCAAGGAGATTCTGGCCTATCGAAAAGATACCGAATCTGCCATTTTGGGAACCATTGCCAGGCGTCCGTGCACATTAAAAGACCTGTCCGATATTTTAGGATTGCAAATAAATGAAGTGAATAAATATCTGGATGTCCTGGAAGCAGACGGAAAAATAAAAACGGTGAAACAAAAAAGGGGTTTTTTTTATCAATTAAAGAACGCGGCTTTGTAATAAGGCCGTTTTTTTGAGATAGTGAAAAACCAAAGGCCCTTCGGAAGAAGCCTGTTCCTTTCCTGCTGCAACTTTTTGAATAAATTCGATTTTCTCCCTGTCAAAACTTCCTGTCTGCTGTTCGATCAATTTCAAAGAATTATGTATCATGCTGTAAAGGACCATGGGACCGAATAGAACCTCCCCGCTTTCTTTTTGGCTTAACGCCCCGACAATTTTATGGTGACTGATCCTGAAGGCTTTGGGCGGCGTGCGATAACCCAGAATTTCGGCAAAAAGGTCAATAGACTCCATAACACCCTCTGCATATTCTCTTTCCAGGGATGCTGCGCCGTCCTTTGCGATTTCATCGAGGTCGGATTCATCGTAGGAGAGATCCAAACGATCGATACATTCTTTTTGAATGATCCGTACAGATTCCTCTTTTTTACTGATAACCACATCGGTATCCTTTAATATCTTGATCACATTAAAGGGGTTCATCATTTCCTTAACCGTAGGGGTCTTACGCATGGCCACGTCATAAACGGAAGTATGGTAAATCGCCAAATCATTGTCCAGAACCAGAATTCTGGTTTTTTTGGCATCAACATCCTCGATAAAAAGATCGAGATCCCGTTTTCTTCTATAAGTATAGGAAGTCTTTTCAAGAAGACCCCGCATGATTTTCTTGTCAACCCTTCGGTCGCTATCCGGGGGACCGATGGAGGCAATCACCTGCTTTGCCATTTTATCGATGTTTATCTTCTGTAAAAGATTTTCTTTAAAAGACATGATGTCTCCTTATTATTTTAGAGAGAAAAAGTTTTATTATTTCTATACGAGACATAAGTGTCTATCCAGAAATGGTAGATTTTGGTTTTCGGCAAGGCCCGAGCGAGTTTTCAACCGCAGGCATAGCGCGCTATGTCGAGGATTGAAAACGAGCGAGAACGCCGCCGAGGGCCAAAAGATGCCGTTTATGGATGGACACTTAAATATTTAACACACACCTCCACCCAAGTAAACGATACTTTCAATTATTTGACCCCGTCGCTTGACCCTAAAACAATATTCAGATATATAATAAGTTTTTAACCGATCCATATATAAGGATGAATCATGACCGAATATGCCAAGATAGAGTTTGACGGAAAAATATATAAATTCCCGATTGTCGTCGGTTCCGAAGGGGAAAAGGCCATCGATATATCAAATCTTCGCCAGATGACGGGTTTGATTACACTTGATCCGGGATACGCCAATACCGGTAGTTGTATCAGTTCCATCACCTTCATGGACGGTGAAAAGGGAATTTTGCGTTATCGCGGTATTCCGGTTGAAGAGCTGGCCGAGCATTCGAGTTTTATCGAAACAGCCTTTCTATTAATCATCGGGAGGCTTCCCACAAGAGACGAACTCAACCGAACTTCGGTTCTGTTCAATGACCATTCTCTGGTACATGAGGATATGCAGATTTTTTATCAGAACTTTCCCAGGGCATCCCATCCCATGGGAATCCTTTCAGGCATGGTAAACGCTTTAAGAAGCTTTTACCCCGAGCTCTCGACCATCGAAGAGGAAATAAACATTACGGTTACCCGTCTGCTTTCCAAAGTTAGAACCATGGCAGCCATGTCTTATAAAATATCCAGGGGTCATAAGGTGGTTTACCCCCGACCGGATCTTTCGTACTGCGCCAATTTTCTGAACATGATGTTTGATACTCCCGTCAAACCTTATGTAATTGATGATGATCTTGTTAACGCGTTGAATGTTTTCTGGATTCTTCATGCGGACCATGAGCAGAATTGTTCTACTTCTGCGGTTCGGCTTGTGGGAAGCGGAAGGGTGAACCTTTATGCCGCAATTTCCGCCGGCATTGCAGCGCTTTGGGGTCCCTTGCACGGTGGTGCCAACCAGGCCGTTATCGAAATGCTCACGAACATTCAAAAAGACGGCGGAAATTATCATCGGGCCATTGAAAGAGCCAAAGACAAAAAAGATCCTTTTCGCCTCATGGGTTTCGGGCACAGAGTCTACAAGTCGTATGACCCCCGCGCCAAAATTATGAAAAAAATGTGCCATAAGGTGCTTAAAAATCTCAACATTGACGATCCGTTACTCGACATCGCACAGGAACTCGAGGTGGCGGCCTTAAAAGACGAATATTTCATCGAATATAATCTGTATCCCAACGTCGATTTCTACAGTGGCATCGTCCTGCGTGCCATGGGCATTCCCACCAACATGTTTACGGTCATGTTCGCCATCGGCAGGCTTGCCGGATGGATTGCCCAGTGGAAGGAGTGCGCCGACGATCCCAAATGGAAACTGGGCCGACCCCGCCAGATTTATATGGGTCCTAAAAAGAAAAAATATATTCCGATTGATGAGCGATGATCCGAACATCACATCATGAAAGCACCCCATATCCAGCTTGCTCTGCGCCACTTTAATGACTTGGCCGGACGATTTCCGGTGATGTGCGCCAGTGATGAATTCCATTTTTTACCCCGGGCCGAGGCCGCCGCCGAATATTATGACAGGCTGGACGACTTAGGGGTTGGCGCAATTGATGAATGCGTGGGCCGGTTGAAATCATTCAAGCAGGAGTTAGACCTTTTAATCACCGGAGAAAAGGATCTTGAAACGCTGATCGATCTTGAATTGTTAAAGGCCAATGTTGCGGGAATTTTAATCGAGCTGGAGCAGAATAAGTCCTGGCGCCATAATCCGTTGCTGTACTTGAAGATCGCTTTCATAGGGATCGATCATGCCCTGAATAAACCGGCTGACCATACCCGGGAACGGATAGATAGAACCCAAAAGCGCATATCCGCCATTCCCAGACTCTTGAATCAGGCAAAGAACAATATTAGCAGCGTGCCCGAGACGTATCACCAGGCGGCCCGGGCCATGCTGCATGACGGACAGCAATATTTTGTACAAACCGTGAATGACTTTTGCAGGCAAGACTCTGGTCTTTTTTCAAAGGGCTTTCAAAAAGCACTGGCTGCTCTTAATGTTTTTGACAAATATCTGGAGGACATTGCTCCGGTTCCGGATCGGATGTTTGCAGTGACCTCCCTTGAAACCAGTCTCAAAGATCATTTTTTGTCTGTTCACAGTTTGGATGAGGTTTTCCAGATGGCTGTGGATGAGTGGTGGGAAAATCTCAAACAACTGGAGAAATTACAGTCAAAAATCGATCAACGCAAATCGTGGCAGAATCTGTACCATGATTTTTGTCCCGATATTGAGGAAATCGATACCATTGAACTTTACCGGCGGGAAACAGAACTCCTGAAATTGTTTTTCCGCAGTCACGGCTTTAGAGAAGAAGACCTTGGCGCATCCCTGGAAATTACCGCAACGCCATATTATCTGAAATCTATCCGAAGTGCAGCTTCCTTCGGAGCGGCTTTCAGCTCTGATCCCAGGGAGAAAAGCTTTTTTTTCATTACCACTCGCTTTCCACAGCAGCAGAGCAGTGCCTCTGAGAATGATCTTCTCAGGAAGCGGCTCCACCGGGAGTATAAATTTCTGACAGCACACGAGACAATTCCCGGTCACCATTTGCTCGATTCCATTCGGAGAAAATTGGAAAATCCCGTGCGCCGTCAGATCGAGTCACCTCTTTTTTATGAAGGCTGGGCGTACTATGCCGAGTCACTTTTGACCGAGCATGGTTATGTACAAAACCCCATGGAATATCTTGTTGATTACAAGCGCAGGCTGTGGCGCTCCGCTCGATGCCAGATTGATGTGGGTCTCCATGCGGGCTTTCTTACTCTTGCGGATGCTGTCGAACTTTTATCCACCGCCGGATTCAGCAGAGAAGAGGCTCGAAAACAGATATATCGTTTTCAATTGAATCCCGGATATCAATTATGTTACAGTCTTGGGCGTTATGAGATTATGAGATTGAAAAAAGCCTTCGAAAATCGGATGGGTAGTGAGCAGTTTCATGCTTTTTTACTGGAAGGTGGTGAACTGCCGTTCCACTGGGCAGAAAAAAGATTTCAAGCACTGAATAAAGAATCCTGACCCAAAGGACTAGACTTTGATTATCCCCATAGGGGATTTGCTTTATTGAAAGTTCATTGACTTATTGAAATTCCAAATAACAAATCCCAAAACATTTACCCTGTTAAATAATGCTTCGCATTAAATCTACGATTTATTTAACAGGGCAGGCAAATAACAATGACCGAAATTCAAAATTCCAAACAAAAAAACAATCGCTCACGCGGCGCAAGCGCCTGCGCTGCGCGTTGAACCGGTTTGGAATTTATATTTTAGAATTTGTGATTTACCCGCCTAAGGCGGGTTAATTTGTAATTTGCCTGCCCGCCGTTCTTTTGGCGGGGTGCTTGGGATTTGTGATTTAAGACAATAAAATCCAAGGCAGAGCCGGAAAACTCTGACCCCCGCGATTCGGGACAGGCTTGTCCCAAAGGACCAGGTTTTTCAGGGCGAAATAAATGAAAATTAATAAGGGGAAAAATGAAGGAATTTTTAGGATATCATTCCGAATGGAATCTGGGTAGTCCCGGGGGTTGGGATTATCAGCGAGTGACTCAAATCATTGGAAAGGCGATATGGAATAGACTCAATGAAATTCGTCCCATGAAGATAAAACTCGACTTTGACCATCCGTTATTATTTCCCATCAATGGCTTTGTAGAGATGCTTGTTGAAGCTCATCGATCCCGTGAAGGGCGCAATTCCGGACTTATTGCTGTGGTCGCCGAAGAAGAGACGCTTGAAGATGTCACCGAAAACAAAAACCTTGCCCGTCGTCTGAATGAAATCGATGGACTGTCCGGTGCTCTGATGGCCCCACAAGAACTGGAAATTTATGATGGACGGGTATGCTGGAAAGGCCGTGCCGTTTCAGTAATTTTCATGGATTTCAACACGGATGTTTTACTGGCGCTGCATCGCAGGTATGACTTAAGTCCCGTTTTACAGGCGGTTCGAGAACGACGGGTCATCAATCCCCGGGGCACCGAACCGATCAATGTAAAAAGCATGTTCGAAGTTATAACGGGTCCTCACCGCAACAAATTTCACAAAGAAATCGTGAGCAGAACCCCCTGGACCCGCCAATTTTATTCTCGCCGGACCCATAGCCCCGGGGGTGAAAAAATAAATGACCTGATTGAATGGACTCGATCAAACTGGGATGAATTAGTCCTTAAGCCCGAAAGAGGTTATTCGGGAAAAGGCGTGCGGGTCGGACAAATCAACAAGGATCCGGACGAAGCCATAAGACTGGCGTTAAAAGAAGAAAACTACATCGTCCAGGAAAAAATTCCGCTTGCGCTCTGGGCCGAAGAAATTCCCGTATTGGAAAATGAACATGTGGTTATGGAGCGCTGCCAGACGGATTTTCGCTGCCTCATGGGGCACAAAGGCATGTTTGGATTTTTAGGCCGCTATGGAGGAGTACCCACGAATGTCGGAAGTGGTGGCGGGGTGCAGCCGCTGGGCGTATTGGATTCGGACATGCCTGTCCGGGAAGCGGTGAACCGAATCAATGAATCTATTCTGAGTATTAAATACGATCTGTTGTCTGAAGTTGACCGGATGCAGAAAAAAATGACCCTTGAGCACGAGTTCACGTATCTCCTGGGTCCGATTAAGATCGCTTTGAGACCCAGAGTGATTACCACTGATCAACTGAACGCTTTGGAAAACTACTGTACAAAGTTATGGTCTGATTGCTTGATATTGGAAAAAATGTGGTTGGCCGGGGAACTGGATGAGATCATTAAGATCGAAGAAGAAGAGTTGGAAATTGCTCGCATGCATCCCTGGGGAGGAGATCCTGCCATTATTGCATCGGATGGTCTGTTCAGCTTCGGGGCCCACCCGGAAGGATAAGGATGTCAATATGAGTATCACCGTGAATCCGGACTGGTGGAAAACCTTGTTTGATGAGGTCTATCTGATGACCGATGCCCGTTCGGTTTGCAACGAGGATATCACTCGTTTGGAGGTGGACGTTATCTGCGAACTGCTTCCGATCCGGAGCCAAAGTAAAATTTTAGATCTCTGCGGCGGGCACGGGCGTCACAGCCTGGAGTTGTGTGCTCGGGGATTTTCGTGCTGCACGTTACTCGACTATTCACAGGTCCTGATTGATTATGCCAAAGCACGGGCCGCCGAATGCAACTTGTCCATAGAAGCCGTTCAGTCCGACGCAAGGAGCACCGGATTTCCTGATGAAAGTTTTGACCATGTGCTCATCATGGGAAACTCCTTGGGTTACATCAAAGGTCCCGCCGACAGCCAGATCATGTCAGAAGCTTTTCGTCTGCTTCGCCCGGGGGGCTGGTTTCTCGTAGATGTGACGGATAAAAGTGCCATCAAGCGTGATTTCAATCCCGAAGCATGGCACGAAATTAATGATGATACCGTTGTTTGCCGTAAACGTGAGATTAAAGGAGATACCATACATGCTCGGGAAATGGTTCTCAATAAGCAAAAGGGGTTGATCCGTGACCAGACCTATGCGATCCGCCTCTATGGATCACAAACGCTTGCATCACTTCTTGAAGCGGCCGGATTTCAACAGGTAACCGTCCGCACCGGCTTTTCACCGCATGCATCCAAAGGTAATTATGGTTTTATGAACAATCGCATGCTGGCCACCGGCCGAAAAATGTAAGCCAAATCAAGGAACACCGCGTCCCGCCCCAAGGCGGGAACAAGTGATTCCGCAGATTGACCCCAGAGAAATAGGCTCCACCCCAGTTGAATCGGCTGCGCATTCAACGGGGTAAACATTTCACAGGGCAGGCGCAGAGATTGCGGAAAAGGGCCATTTCTGGATGGACACTAGTAAGTATCCATCCAGAAATGATAGATTTTGGTTTCCGGCAAGGCCCGAGCGAGTTTTAAACCGCAGGCATAGCGCACGCTATGTCGAGGATTGAAAACAAGCGAGAACGCCGCCGAGGGCCAAAAGATGCCGTTTATGGATGGATACTAGTTAGCGCTGGACCACCTTAGGTTCAAAACCTTCTTTTTGTAAGTCTTCGGCGAATATTGCCGCCTCTTTTTCTGTCCGGAAAGCCCCGACCAGGAGTCTTATTTTGTTATTGTATAATCTGTCCAGAACACTATAAGCCAGGTAACCCTTTAACCGAAGAGCGGCATCAAGTTGTTTTAGCTCCTCATCTTTAGAAGAAATCCCGACCTGAATGGCAAAAGGCATCTTAACCACAAAGGCAAGAGGATACTCTTGTTTTTTCAATTCAACGGCGGCCTTTTCCGCTTCTTCAAAGGTTCGATAAAATCCCACGAATATACGATACCAATCTCCCTTTCCGGGAATATATGCATGGGAAACAAATCCGGAATGACCTTTATCTCTGGATTTCATGGCTTCCAGTATAGATGCTTCCTTATTCTTACGAGAGCTGATTTGAATCGTATAGGGGAAAAAATCCTGAGGTTTAAGGGCATTGGGTCTGCTTAATTGCTGTGTGTCCTCTTCATCATTGTTGAGTTTTGATGGTTTTTCAAGCAATTCCAGGGAGTTGTTGCTGTTACTTTCATTTTTGCTCCGTTGCATCCGAACATCCACTTCTTTCATTTTCTTAAGCTCATCCTGGGCTTGTGCCAGCTCAGCTTCCAACTCCTTCAGCCGTCGGGTGCCGGTCACAATATCGCTGGACTGTTTTTGAGTCACTTCAAGAAGTTTGTCCTTTTCTGCAACATAAGAGGAAAGTTCGGCCTGCAAACCATTAACGTGTTCCAGCATGGCAACGTATAATGCTGCGTCCTCTTTTTCCTCAGGGGATAGCGACAAACCGAGATAGACTTTGAGCCAAAAAAGCGCTGTGCTGTAGTCGATTTTTGAGTTGTCTGGATGCATGTTGAGCAATGCAGTCTTCCAAACTGCGCGTTTATAATAGCCTGTGGAAGGATAACGTTCGGCCACGATCGCATACTCCTGTGCGGCTTGGTGATACAATGATGAATCCTCCAGCGCAGCCGCATGTTCCATGTGACTCCGGGCCTGGGTTTCAAGTTTAACACCTCGAAATTGTTGCAAACAACCGGAAAAAAGAAAACATACAATTATGACGATTAGATTACGGCGTTTCATGAGCAAGTCCTTATTCCTGATTCGACGCGGGTATTGCCGGGCTTTGGAATTCCTCAGGTGAAATCGGCAGCTCGACCGTAAATGTCGAACCGCCGTCAACGGTACTTTGGGCATAAATTTTACCGCCGTGCCCTTCTGTATATGCCCTGACGAGAGCTAAACCCACTCCGATTCCCCCGCTCCTTATTCTGCCTGTATTGCTGGCCTGATAAAATCTTGTAAATATCTCGGGGAGTTCCTCTGGAGAGATCCCGATTCCCGAGTCCTGAATCTCTATACATGCACCCATGGTGCATGGGCCTAGTTTAACCCTGACGTTTCCATCGTTTCGTGTGTATTTAATTGCGTTACTAAGTAGGTTGCTGACAACGATGGATATTTTTTTTGCATCCACCATGACTTTAGGGGCACCAAGTGCAGCCAACTCTACAGTTATATTCTTACGTGTAGCAATGAGCTTTGCATCTTCAACAATAGGTTCAATGATCTGGAGAAGATCCGTCCATTCCATGTGGTATTTCATCATGCCGGAATCAATTTTCGCAAGATCAAGATATTGTTTACTGAAGCTTGCCAATTGTTTGATTCCTCCGCGAATCGTGTCAAGCATCTGGATCTGTTCATCGTTCAGCGGGCCCGGACTCTGGGTTTTCAAAATTTCGTATGTAGAGAGCATTACCTGTAAGGGGGTTTGAAGTTCGTGGGAAATCTGCTGCATTATTTGGGTTCTGTGTTTATTTATATTCTTGATTTTGACGCTCATGTCATTGACTGCATGGGCAAGTAAGGCGATTTCATCATTAGAAGAGACTCTGACCGGCTCAAATGTCCCCCGCACAATCTGCTCAGTCCCTTGTATAAGGTCGTCTATCGGGCTGGTGATGGTACGGGTAATAATCAGGGCGGCAGAAATAGCGGCCAGCAATGTCCCGACGATCAACAAGAGTGCTACTTTGGCGGAACGGTTTGTCGTTGTTTCTATCCGGGACATGGCATTCCCAATAGAAACCTGATTGGTATTGATCAGATGGTCAATAGATCTGGACAGGATTTTTAGGTTGTCCGACCTCAGATTGTCGCGCACCGGATTATAGTCCGACTCTTGACTATCTCTCTCGCTTTGCATGCTGGCAACATATGATTCATGTGCCTGGCGCATGTTCCGGGTAAGGGAACGCTCTACTTCGTCAGATTGGGCCTTAAGTAACGAACTTAGGTATTGGTCAAATCGTTTGCTCGTTGCAATGAATAGGGAAAAATAGGTTTCATCACGGGAAATAAGATATTTCTGGGCATAACCGTTTTCATCCTGGAGTATGGCATACAGCTGCTTGGCAAGATCCACTACCTGGACGTCAGAAGAAAGGGTAATTTTAGCCTCATCCGAAACACTATTCAGCTCGAGCAGAATATAGGTGCTGGTAATGATCATTATTATGATAATGGCACCGAAACCGAGCATCATCTTTTTATAAATAGTCAGCTTCACAATACGGGGTCACCAAAGAATCTGTTTTGAATAAGGGCGGAAAATATGAAAACAGCCTAAAACCGGTCAGTAATACTATTTAATTATCAAAAATAAAACATACAGTCAATTTGTAAACAACGATTAAAAAATAAACCCCAATGGGGTTACACAAGTACACACGGGTTAATTTCATAAACGGGCGATCCCGCCTTGGCGACATCAGACAGCGCCCTCAATTTTGGACTGATCACTCCGCCGGCTTTTAAAAGGACGATTAAGGTATCAACGCTTTGCTTCACGTTTGCCCTGGCACATGCCCGCCTTATCTGAAATGCGTTGATAACATTAAAATGAGCAAGCCCGGCCATCTTTTTCAGAAGATCGGGCATGCGGTGCCGTAATGTTTCATCGATATCTGAGAAAAGTTCAGTCATGATTAATTCCCCGAAATTCTTCTATAATATGCTCCGGCTTTGAATGAGATTTGCTCATAGAAACGTCTCCTGTTCGTCTTAGCCATGAGGGTGAAACCTGAAACCTTTATTGCCGATAATTCTGAGTCGTGGCTTCACCTTTTGCATAATCCTCATGCCAGCCCTCAGGTACCGGAAAATCCCTGTAGAGGGTTTCTCGTTCAGCCTCCATAAGCATTCTTTTCCGGCACATGAAATCCGCTGCGCACAAAACCGGCTTTCCGGACAAAGCTGACAGTTCCTCAAGCCAGGTAATTCCTTCGGTGCATCTCAACAGGTGATGATCGAGAATGAAACGGTCAATGCCCCGGGCCAGCCTCAAGGCATTCTGCCAGGCCCGGTTGATTTGTTCTTCAGTGAGCCGGGCCAAGTACAAAGGGGGACCTCCGGCAATAAGAATGTCCGGTTGCCATTCAAGTATTCGGGAGACGGTCTGATCGTGGAGAAGCTGGATATCCGGTGCATGAAGAAAACGAATCCCTTCTTTAACCAGACTCATCATAACCAATTCATCCGTCACATCCGGATCTCCGTGAGGAACGGCAAGGGAGAAGTGCAACGGGCCGTCCTTAACACCTTCCCCGGGAAGGAAATGAACACCCAGAGCAGCGCTCAATGATTCTTCCCTCACCGTTTCGTTGGAAGACAGGTGATCAGGGTTCTTGCTCCAGATTCTGGCCGAGTTATTCAATCCTGTCAATTCCTTGGCGTGGAGTTGATAGGGATTGGCATTTACCAGGGGAACATGGTCTCCGTGAAAATGGCTGATAACGATATCGGTAGCTTTCCCCCAAAGGCTTATGATTCTGAGCCGTGCCCTTTCCGCCATTACCACCTGCCGGGGATGAGGAAGAAGTTTATGTCTCATGTATCCCAGGGCAAAACCCGGATCTATGAGGATGTCTCTTTGTCTGGTCTTCACATAACAACATAGACCTCTTACTCCCAGAGATTCAGCACTTAGAATTTCTATATCCATTTAACATCTCAAGAACGTACGTATTCAGGGGGTGTGCTTCCCCGAGTAACGCGATATTGGCAGAGTGGCTTCGTTTAATATTCCGAGGATTTATTCGCCACCGAACTTTGGCGAATTAATTTTTTGAACATAACGCAGAGACTTGTCCGCCTCCGGCGGATTGGGCAAAAAGACCATTTCTGGATGGACACTATTCTTTCCACAATTCAATGTCTATAAGCCCGAGCTTTGCAGCACAGCGGGTTAGTTCAACAATGCTATGCAGATCGAGTTTGCGCATAATATTGTGGCGGTGGTTTTCCACCGTTTTGGGGCTGATGAAAAGTTTATCGGCGATCCGGCTGGTAGACAGGCCTTCGGCCAACAGGACCATGACCTCCTGCTCTCGAGCGGTCAGCAAGTCGTAGCTGCTACCCGTCACAGCGATTTTCTTTTCCGGCAATCCAATCAGCTTGTTTATTACTTTATGGGAAACCGATGTATCCATAAAATAATGACCTTTTAACACATATTCAATTCCCTCCAGGAGCTTATCCACAGCCGAGTCTTTTATCAAATAGCCCATGGCGCCGGACTGAAATGATTTTACGATATAGTCTATTT
>JAFDHQ010000040.1 GCA_019308685.1 Deltaproteobacteria bacterium | reverse complement strand
TTTCGCAATCATTCAACGTACGATAAGTACGCCTCATGATTACAAAATTTGCACGCCTTGAATTTGAACTTTTTACAAAACCGTCTAAATTGGACTTTTTACGAGTTCATCAAGCTTTCGGCTTCAAAACATGCTTTGGCCAACTGTAATGTATGATAATCCAGTTCAAAATCATCCCAGCCTAAAAACTGTAACCGTTTGTTGATCTGCAAATGATTCATGTTTGGATTATTTAACAAACAACTTTTTAAACTTGAGATGAAACCAAAAATGATGCTTTTTTCCATCCCCGTCTTTTCCAAACGATGCATTAACATTTGCTTATGTTGACTTAAAGAGTACATTGTAAACATTTTTCTAAAGGAGCAACTGATTTTTTTAAAACGCTGTTCGTAATACTGGGCACATCTTTATGTCGAGGCATTCATCTTTGCTTATGCTTATAGATGTCCGGCTGAAAAGATGTATGCAAGCCAGAGAGGCCCTAGTATTTAAGTTGTTTTATGCAAAGATCATGCAAAATCAGTTGGTTAAACAATAATAACATAGATATTAAATGGTTACGTAAATTGTCCGGCAAGAAAAGCAGGGTTAATTTAGGGCAAACTATTTGAAATTGTGAGACAAACTACATAAAATATATGTAAAGATTTTCATGTTTAAGATATTTGTATTTTGTTGTATTGGAAGTAAATTTGGTGTATTAAGTGATTGCTGATCCGGAATATATACTGTCGATGAAATCTCTTTTATCAAGAATTAATGAAACAAACAGTAAAAAGGAGAATTAACCATTGACCGGTCGATCACGCGGCGCGGCCAGACTCAGGCAATTGTTGGAATCTCCCGAATTCATCATCATGCCTTGCTGTTATGACGGCATTAGCGCAAAGCTGATTCAGCAGTGTGGTTATTCTCTGACCTTTATGAGCGGTTTTGCGGTTGCAGCCGCACGCCTGGGATTGCCGGATACGGGGCTTATCTCTTATGCAGAAATGTTGGATCAAGGTCGTAACATTTGCTCCTCGGTTGATATCCCGGTAATTGGAGACGGGGATACCGGCTACGGTAATACGGTAAATGTCAAGCGTACCGTTCACGGGTATATCCGGGCCGGATTTGCCGGTATTATGATTGAGGACCAGCGCAGCCCAAAACGCTGTGGTCACACCACAGGTAAAGAAGTGGTTGATCGAGAAGAAGCTCTCATGCGAGTGCGTGCCGTGATTGAGGCACGGGATGAAGCGCGTGATCGAGGAGAAGATGTTGTGGTCGTTGCCCGTACTGATGCACGGGATACACATGGACTTTCTGAGGCGATTGAAAGAGCAAGACGATTTGTCGAGACGGGCGCTGATATTATCTTTATTGAGTCCCCTGTTTCAGAAAAAGAAATGCATAGGATTTGCGTTGAAGTCGGAGGCTGCCAAATGGCGAATATGGTTGAATACGGGAAAACGCCGGTATTTCCGCCCGAGTCACTTAAGGAGATGGGGTATAAAATTGCTGCGTATCCGTTAACGCTCTTGTCTTCAGCGGTTTATGCCATGCGTGAAGCCTTGCATGATATACGTAAAGGGAAGCAACCGGAACGAATTCTTGATTTTAGCGAGTTGCAGGCTGTGGTTGGGTTTCCTGAATATGATGAAACTTTAAGACGTCTTGAAAGTGAGGAATAGGATCGGTTACTATTCCTTTCTTCTGATGGATGCCTTGAGATTAATACCGGCCGGATCGTAAACTTCCTTATAATGCTTACCCGAATACTTGACGTCCGGGATCCGGAGGTTAAGACCTAATAACTTGGCTAAATTTTCTCTCACTCTGTTTGCAAGGAAAAATTTGCCCACATCACTAAAAGTTGTTTACCTATTAAATTCTTCACATCATTCGTCAACTTACTAAAGACACAGGATTTTCTCGGCGTTTATTTAAAAACATCTCGGCAAAACCTCTATGGCATATAATCTGCATATATGTGTATTGGTCCGGCGGGGACCATCATGTTTAAAAAATGTTTCATAAGAAATTCATGATAGCATCCAAGGGGTATGGTTTATGATTCAAAAAATGATACTTGCGGCAGGGATAATCTTATTTTTATGTCTTGCCGTAACGATCGTCGGTGAGACATCTATGATATTGAATTTCAAAAGTGGTCTTCTCGTATTTGGAGGGACATGGATAATCGGCTTTCTGTCTTTTCCCCATAAAATCCATCGGGATTTGTTCAGGACCCTGTATGCCGTGTTTCGGTTTCCGGAAACAGACTGCCAGAATTTGATAAAACAAATTGTAAGGCTGTCCCGCATAAAAAGACTTTACGGTAAGTTTGCCCTGGAGAAAGAATCGGATAATATAGAAAACCCTTTTTTGCGTAAAGGTTCTGAGTTGATCGTGGATGGATATGATCCGTATGAAATTCACAAAATCATGGAAAAAGAATATGAACTCTATTTTTCCCGGAAGGAATCGTTGATCAATATTCTGGATACCTTCCAAAAACTTGCTCCCGCCATTGGTTTTGTCGGCACAATCATGGGGCTTATCGATGTGTTGAGCAATATAGGAACTCCTTTGGAAATGGGCAGAGGAATGGCCATAGCACTGCTTACGACGCTCTATGGGTTATTATTCGCCAACTTTGTCTTTCTCCCTTTGTCCAAGAAACTTTCTGAACACAACAGGGCCGAATCCATACTACTTTACATTATCTTGGAGGGAGTATTAGATATCTCAAGGGATAAAAATTCCAAGGCCATTGCATACCGTTTGGAATCTTATATACGGAATTATCACGGCGTGCATGAGGATGTGCCGGAATATCCGGCTCGCAAGGGACAACCGGTTTCTCTTACTTCCCTGCAAAAACTGATGACGAGAAAACAGAATGCTTAAGCTTGACCGGAAAGAACTCAAGGATCGTCTTGAATTATCCGAGCGAAAGAGAATTCAGCTACAGAAGAAAATGGTCGCTCAGAAAACCATGGGGGAGGAAGTGCCGCTTTGGACTATGGTAGACCTCATGACGCTTCTTTTGATATTTTTCATCTTTTTGTATTCGCCGTATGTCAAAGGCTCATTATCTGCTTCGAACGATCCTCCGGAAGACAGATCTACGGTTCAAATCGAAGCTTCGCCCGCCTCTAAGCAAACCACAGAGATGAAAACTGTCGTTCAACCTGACCTTACCCAACCGCCTGATTTGACTGAACATGGCCAAAGCAAAAAGTTAGAAAAAACCATAAAGCAACTCCACCTGGAAATTCTTGATACGGTGAAGGAAGTGGATAAGGACGTATTTTCCGTTCGAAGTAATCAGCATCGCCTTGTCTTTGTTCTGGGCGAACGGATTACTTTTCATGTCGGTAAAGCCAAGTTGTTGGAATCCTATAAAACCATATTCACCCGGATTGCGAACTTCATCTCTTCAAATCCCGGATACCAGGTTGTCGTCTCAGGCCACACGGATAATACCCCAATTAATACGGAAAAATATCCCTCTAACCTTGAGCTGTCCTCAGCCCGTGCGATCAACGTGGCCAAATTTTTAATCGAAAACGGCGTTTCTCCCCACCGAGTGTCAATCCAAGGATTTTCAGAGTATCGCCCGCTGTTTGAAAACACATCACAGAAAAACCGGCAGGCGAACCGTCGGGTGGAAATAGCATTGATTAAAGAACAGAACGGGACGTAAAGATCCGGGTTCGGCCGGATGCTCTTTTAAACCCAAACCTTATTGCGAATCCATCAGGGTTAAAAGCGTTTATTTCCAGGAAGATTTTTGGCTGCCGGAGGTTTTTGAGCCAAGACATACGGCGCACCTATCGTCACTACACAACTGGCAAAAATAGCAGTCTTTGCACGAATGCTTTTTCAAACTTACCGGTTGTTTTTCAGGAATATAAACTTTTCCCTTTAATCCGGGTACCGAAACAAATTTCATAATTGAACTCCGGTGGCAGTTTAATAAGTTTTGACGGTCTCGTAAAAAGTCCAACTTCTGCGTTCGCAATCATTCAACGTACGATAAGTACGCCTCATGATTACAAAATTTGCACGCCTTGAATTTGAACTTTTTACGAAACCGTCTAAATCGGACTTTTTACGAGTTCATCAAGTTTTGACTTATTTCTTTAAAATAAGAAGAAAATTGGTTGGTTCAACCCTTCACACAACCTGAAGCCGATTTTTTCCTATAATATATAGCATAAAAATAAAAAGGGGAAACCCTAAAAAAAGGATTTGCCCCTATTGAAAAACAATATCACAATGATTCTAAAACGAGCGTTTCTAACGTAACTCACAAATATCCGTTAAAATTTTATAATGAATGCAAAACCATAACCCACAATTTCTCCATCCTCATTTATATCAACAAGGCTAGCTTCGCAAAATTTGCCTAACCATCTAAATAGATGTGTGATGTTAATCGCGTTAACCTTTTCTTTTCCTTCTAATTTTTCCGAGTCAAATGTTACAAATTCTTCTGGCGTGGCGTTATACACATATCGCATATGGATTGGTCCTAATATCGGCAAGGAATCATCAGCAGGATCATTAAAACACCCAATACACGGTTCAAGTACAGTCAAGTCTGTCACAGATGATCTTTTGTTTGTCATATATTGAGCTGTTGACTCGCCATATTCATAGATGGATATTGATTTTTTGGCTTGCAGCACTTCTTTGTCCAAGAAAAAGACGGCGTCTTTTCCGTAAGTCTTCCGGTTGAAATGCCTTCCACTTGAATAGCTTTTGCTTTTTTCAGATACATCTCGCGGTTCACCTGCTATTGCTGTTGAAGTCAGCAGAATCGTTATGCCAATGAGCAGGTAGGATGCGACAACTATCCAAATTTGTTTAACATTTCTCATTTTTATATATTAGTTATTAAGATTAAGATTATGACTTCGGGTTTTCTATCATATAAAATTTCGGATTAGCTTATCGTAATATGCAAAAATCATACAAGATTTAAGACTTTATTTTAAAAAATAGTGAAAATGATTAAATTCCAATTGATTAGCTTAATAAGGGGGGGATTGTGATCCAAAAGAAATTGACAATATTTGTCAATTGCGATGCCGTTCTTTGATATGTTTTTCACTCATTTGGGGCAATCCAATTGAAAAAGACCGGAGTGTCTCGATGGATTTTGAATTAAAGCAGACCTTGATTTGATTCTGATGACAGCTTGACAAAACTTAAATTATAATTAATTCAATATTTTAAAGAAGGTTCTTCTATTTTCTTTAGCGTCATTTCATTTTCGGTTACCTGAAGGTAAAATGCCGGAAGTTCGGTCCAAGGCCCTGTATTAATATATCTAATACCATTAAAAACCCTATCTTCCGGATTAATATAAAGGCTTCCCTAAATGCCGTTATTAAACTCGTTGGGCATCATATTTTTTAATAGTTATGCAGATGACCCAAGAATAAGATGCACGCACATCCGAGAAGCCATTTATGTATTGCCGCCTCAAACTCCCTTTTTAAGTATAACCGTTGGAGGCTCTTGGCCATCACATGGTTTATTATATTAGGTGTTGAAGTTGGGCGGCAATCAAGTCAGATTAATACATATAGACCTTTTTCCAACGGTCTTACAAAATATAATGTCATTGGCCTCGATAATCATCGCAGATAATCTTAATTAAGCGTCATTTCTTGTTCATTTTTGCCAATAAAAACGAGTTTGTTAAATCGCTTATTGGACCTGCCAAGTTTCTTTTGCAACACATCTCTACCAAATTGATGGATGGTATTTAGCTCATTGGTATCAATAAAGATTTGATAAAAACCAAAACCACGATCTAATATGGCGTTAAACAATTCATGTGCAGAATTTCCGTCAAAATCACCGAACAATTTCAAGTGGAGGCTATCTTTCTTTTCATGAAATAAAATTCGGAAATTTGAAGCCATCAGTATTCCTCCTTCTATCTGATTTAATTGACATTTTATATCCGCGCAAAAATCATGCAAAACCAATGAATTATATTAATTCTATGAATATTAATTAGTTAGCTAAATTTTAAGAAAAGTTCTGCTAAATATTATGAAACAAACACCATATATTTATTACAACTTTTTCATATTGGGCAACTTGGCCCATTTGATTCCGGCTTGTCCAGGTTGGGCCAAAAGATTATTTTGAGATAGCTTATAGTAAATTGCGGAAGAGAGAGGATGAATAGAAGTAATCCCTCAGGCGGTATCATCAGGCCGGCCGCATGACGAGGGTTCGTTAGTTTTTCCGTATCCAAACAAACGTCCGATAAAACCAAACACCTTTTTAATTCCCCGCCAAAGCTTTGGCAATAGCCAAATCATTAACAGGATGAAGACAATCATTAACGCAATGAAAAGCCAGGGATAATTTAGAGCAGTCCAGAGGCCACCGATGACTAAAATGTCTTCCACAACTGAAGCGGTCCAGTTTGAAAACGGCTCGGGAGAGGTATTGATGATCACCCTTGATCCCGCTTTGGTGGCGTGGGCGCCGGCTGCCAAGCCACCCCCCAAAATACCGACCGCTAAAGCCATTGCCGGGTTGACATCACCCACCGCACCGGCGGCCATCAGCGCTCCCGCAGGGATTCGGATGAAGGTATGAAATGAATCCCACCCCGTGTCAACCCCCGGCATCTTGTCAGCAATAAATTCAACGACATACATGACACCCGCCGCACCAATTACCAGTGGATTCATAAGAACTTGAAGGTTGGCCGGCAAGACAATGTTTTCTGTAATCCCAAGAAGTCCCAGAACCAAGATTGCTGCGTAGAGATTAATACCGCTTGCCCAGGCAGCACCCATGGTCAAAGATATTATATTTACTATCTGATCAAGTTGTTCCACTGGATATTTAGACCTCCTTATCCCGAAGGGTGAAAATTTTCATGAAGTATTTGGGCGATATCCTTTTATTTTCGGTAACCGGCATATCACGTTCTTGCAGGGCCATATGGGGTTATCGTTGTGATGATGCGATGATGCAACCGGCCATTATCCGCGATAAATCCGTTTACCAGTGTTTTGGGACGATTAAAAATGAAAGGCGTATTGTTTAGGTCTACGCAGCGGCCCCCTGCTTCCGTGATTAGCAGCACACCGGCACAAATATCCCATTCATTCTTGGGGCCACGGCTCCAGGATGCATCGCACAAACCGGCAGCGACCCTCCCCAGTTTGTATGCGGTACCCCCAATTATTTGAATTTTTAACATATCTTCAAAGGGTTCGAATTCACCCCGTTTGCACTCAGAACGGCTGGCATCGACCCGGGCGCCCTCCAGCTGGTCGCGTCTTGTAACTTGCGCCCGGTTGCCATTTAGGAATACACCGCTACCGCGCACACCATAGAAAAGCTCTGCAGAGGCCGGGTTGTAGATGACGCCTAAAATGGGTTGCCCATTTTCTACCAAGGCAACGGAAACCGCAAACTCCGGGATCCCCATGATAAATTCCTTGGTACCATCCAGCGGATCGACAATCCAGACTTTCTCTTTTTGCAACCGGTCAGGCTGATCAACAGTTTCTTCACTCAACCAACCTGCTTCCGGTAGCCTGGCGGTGAGGCGTTGATGTAAGAGGGTGTCGGCGGCGTAATCGGCGTCGGTGACCGGGTTGTCCGGTGACTTATCTTCAACGGTAAAAGAGGACTTGTAATACTGCATGATGGCAGCTCCGGCTGCCTTTGTGATCTCAATTGTGTCTTTTAGTAGCGCTTCCATAATGAGTTTTTCCTTTTTCCCAGAAGGTAAATCGGATAATGCTCTTTACCTGTTATCAGACTAATATCAATACTGGTTTCTTTTGTAAATCGCAAATAGTTTGGACATCAATTTTTAAACGGCAAGACAGAATTTTACACTTTTAATACTTTCGTTACTATTATGAAATGACGCGATGCCCTTAACGCGGTTTGTTAATAAAGATATTGCGTTTGTTTAAACTCTAAATTAAAAGGGGGCTATAAATATTGGGAAAAAGTTAAAACTTGAGAATATTTTTATTAATCAGTGGTTAATCAATCCTTTTTAACCAACGCAGAAAACTTTGTGATGAGCAGTTATCATACAAGCTGTCATATACTCAATTATCGAGAACTAAGAGACGTGGGATTCGCTGTTTTTAAGACAAATTCAGTGAATCTAATTTTTACTTTGCGTAACTGTTATATGGTCGATGTATTTGATTTCGGCTCATCAGCGCATGTTGCATACCTTGATTTTGATATTAATAAACAGATTATGCTCGGCGATGCCTTTGGGCCTCCTGAAATCGGATTGCCGTTTAGAAATCAATTTCGGAGAACCTTTGGTAAGGGCATTTTCCCCTTTAACGAGCTTAGATCTCGCCATCATGTCGGGTTTTTTGTGGAGAGACCATACAGAAATAAAGGGAAAAAGGGTCTCTGGAACATGGATGAGGTGTTAATGGCTATCGCTATAGAGATTGCTTTTGAAGAAGGTGTTGAGATTTTTATCATTAAACCGACCGGAGATAGATCCCGGTATTATTGCAAAAAATTTCGCGCAGAGATCCAACCTACCACTGAAACTGACGTGGTCTTGGGAATTAATTTGAGACGGGTCAGAAACCAACTCAAACACATTGAGCTTCAAGAAATTGAAGGCAAAACCCATTTTTTTAAGGTAGCCTGTCATCCGGATACATAACGAGTGTCCATCCATAAACGGCATCTTTCGGCCCCCGACGGCGTTCTCGCTCGTTTTCAATCCTCAAAATAGCGCACTATGTCTGCGGTTGACAACTCACTCAGGCCTTGCCGGAAACCAAAATCTACCATTTATGGATGGACACTAACTGACTCAGGAAATCTACAATATCCTGAAAAACCTGGCCCAGAGGATCAGGTTTTTTATTTAAACGGTAAGATTTCACCGAGCCGTTTGTCGTACATTTTACCGACTCCGTATTCGCTCCGTCTCATGAATTTTTCCTTGGCAGGTCCGATGATTTGCATTTCAGTATGTTTTGCCTGAATGTCCAAGGCGATGCGCATCTCCTTGGTGCATCCTGTGCTGAAGGTGGCGTCCTTGCCGACCCATTCCGGCGGAACCTTGCTGTTCATGATCTGAAAGGCCTGAACAATGTCATCATAGGTCTGAAACCGCCAGATATCAATCTGACCGCTGCGCTGGACAATCTCCCACATGTACATCAGGTCATCGGCATCCATGCCGGGTTCAAAATATTCCGACGGATTAATGATGAAGGTCATGGCAAACTGTTCTTTGAGATACTCGATAAAAACCGACATGATTTTTTTAGCCGTTGAGATTCGGCCGGGAATAGAACCGATGATTCCGCTGTAAAAGACCACCGTCATGCCACGCTTCTTGGCGTCCACCATCCGGTCAATGATTTTCTTGGCTTTGTTTTCCAAATCCTTGTGGGAAAACTTGATCACGGCCGGGTGTTTGGGTTTATAGTAGATAGAAATCGCCCCATGATCGTCAGCGGAGATGTTAAAAATATCCTGTGTGAATCGAAATCGGGTATCAAAAAACCGGCGTCTTTGGTCGTGGCCTCGGGAGATGACTCCATCGACTTCTTTAAATGTTCGAGCAAAGGTTATGGATGCCATCAATAAATTGAGATTTTCCCGGGTTCCGTCGGATATGGCAATGATATTATGGTCACTTCTCAGTGTTTTGACCAGCTCGTTTTTGCTCATATTTTTTTCCTCAAGGAAAAGCGCTCCTTCGAGCTCTCGGCGCAGCACCTCGTCCTCCTGTGCATCTTCGAAGTCGACCTTGGTAAACAAAGGTCCGCCTTTGAAAACGATAATGATTTTGTGCCCGAGCTTGGTTAGGTAATTAATAATGGCCAAATCGATCACAAATTCTCCGGCCTCATCGGCCATCCACAGGATTTTTTTGGTGCCCACTTCGGATTGACCGTTTGGGGACTGAATGCCCAAAAATCGAAACAGGGGCTCAATTCCGTTTCCGGTTAACGGACGTTCGAACATCTTCAGAAAATCTTCTTCGGTGTACGCTATGGATTCATCCGATTCCCACAGTGAGCGTTCCACCGCCAGAGAAAACAGGCGTTTTAGCTCCAGATCTTCAACCAATATTTTGAGTTCCGCCAGACTTGAGGGAGAGTCCGTTAAATCCGCGCGGTTGAAATAGTTCAACGCCTTTTGAAATCCTTCTGAATTGAGCATCCGGCTGACTCGGCGGTTGCGGCTGGCTTTTTGGATAATGTAGGGGTCTCCAATCTGGGTATGATTTAAAAATATCCGTATCAGACGTTTTTCCAATCGCGAAGGTATCATAATTTCATCGCGGGTTTCGTGCCGATACTTGATTTTAATGAGGGCGTTCAAATAGTCTTTTTCACTTTGATTTTTGATCTGCCCGTCGATAAGTTTTAGAACCCGCTCCAAAACCTCTTGGTATTTACTTTGAATGAAATCAGATTCATTTCTACTCATAATTGCCGCAAACATACGGTCTGAACAGGGATAGTAGCGTTCATCCTCTTCGGTATAGACCGTGAAGCGGACCTGCTCCGGAGCGGCGGCTTGCTCCGGGTGGGTGAAGTGATCGAGATGGTTTTCTATAAAGAATGCCGTGAACCAGGCGTCCATTTCGGGATCCAGTCCCGGTTGATAGGGTTTCTTGGATATTGTCTCCCGAGAATGTTTCGAGTTGCCGTTGTCTATTCTCACTGGGCCTCCTTTGAATCAAAAAAGAGCAGGCATAGACGAGGAGGTACATCCATCAGACTTACCCTTACCGATAATGGCAATAGTCGACACCGTATTTATTGGCCTTGTAAGAAAACTTTCGCACCGTGGTTTTAAGTATCTCGGCCGCTAACGTAATATTACCCCGCGTATTTTTAAGTGCGTCAATAATCATCTCTTTTTCGAGTTTTGCTACCGCATCTTCCAGGGATAACACCGGCAATGTATCCGATTCCGTACCGGTTTGTAATGTAGGCGGGAGATGGTAGCTATGGATGACTGCTTCTTCACATAAAAGCACGGCCCGTTCGATGCAGTTTTCAAGTTCCCTGACGTTCCCCGGCCAATGATAATCCATGAGCATATCTATTGCCGGTGTGGAAAACCGACGGATCGTTTTATGATTCTCCTTGGCATATTTTTCCAGGAAATGATCGACCAAAAGCAAAATATCGGTCTTGCGTTCTCTTAAGGGCGGCATGTAAATTGGAAACACATTCAGGCGATAATAGAGATCATGCCTGAACGTATCTTCTTCAACAGCCTGTTCCAGATTTTTATTGGTAGCGGTTATAATGCGAACATCCGTTTTAATGGTCTGGTATCCCCCAACCCGTTCAAATTCTTTTTCCTGCAAGATTCGCAAAAGCTTTACCTGAACTTCTAAACCCACCGATCCTATCTCGTCTAAAAATATGGTCCCTTTATTGGCCATCTCGAATTTTCCCAATTTTTGCTTGATGGCTCCTGTAAAAGCGCCTTTTTCGTGCCCAAACAACTCGCTTTCTATAAGATTGGCCGGTAATGCCGCACAATTTACTTTAACAAAGGGCCTTTTTGATCTGAGACTGTTGTAATGTATGGAGTTGGCAACAAGTTCCTTGCCGGTGCCGCTTTCACCGCGAACAAGCACCGTAGCGTTACTTTTGGAAACCTGAGAAATCATTTGATAGACTTCGCGCATTTTGTTGCTGTTGCCGATGATATCGGTAATACGATATCGATTTTCCAGTTCGTTTCTAAGTCTTATATTTTCTTCTCTTAAATGTTCCTTTTCCAAACGTATGGTTTCCAAGTTGACAACATGCCGTGCCACCATGGTTGCAACCACAGACATAAGCTTTTTAATATCTTTCAGGGAATATGATTCATCAAAAGGCATGTCAAAGCTCAATGCTCCGATAACCTGGCTGCCTTTTTTTACCGGCACACAAATAAAGGAGAGTTCCTGATTCTGTTTGGTTTTTCTGGAAGCGGTCCGGTTAAGAAAAAGCGGCTCCTGGCTAATTTTTGGAATGGTGACGGCCTTACCGGTCTCAATGACCCGGCCGGTAATACCTTCGCCTAATTTATATTTTCCTTTTTGCATAGCGCTTTTGGAAAGCCCGTGAGCGACCTCTATGCTTATCTCGTTGCGCAAAGGGTGTAGAAGTGTTATGGTTCCCCGCAGCATGTTCATTGAGCTGGATAGAATGTCCAGAACCTTATATAAAGATTTTTTAAGATCCAGGTGCTCATTGAGTGCTTCACTGATTTCATAAAGCAGGGTAACGTCTTCAATTCTTTTCATGATCTAAACTTCCGTGCATCTTCTCCGTTAGCTTGTTTGCGTTACCGAAAGTAAATACATTAGGCGCTTAGTTGTAAATTTTGTGCATTTTATGGCAAAAAAAATGCTTAGCCAATTAAGTGTGAAATGCCGAAAGTGAGCTAACGTGCCTAAAGTTAAGGAATACTGCCAATTTGTATAAAAGCCGGAGCGTAGCGACTCCTTAACTTTAGCTCACTTCAAACTTTAGTTCACTTGTAACTTTTCCGGTTTGTTCGGGTTAGGTTATGGGCAAATACTTTTCTATTTCATACTGGCTCACATGGGTCCGATACATATCCCATTCAATCTTTTTATTTTCCACGAACTTATTGAAAATATGTTCACCCAGCGCTTCTCTCACCACTTCTGATTTTTCAACCTCCAGAAGGGCCTCATAAAGGTTATCTGGAAGGGTAAAAATACCTCTTTCCTTTTTTTCCTTTGCTGACATTCTATAGATATCCTCTTCGATAGGGTCCGGGAGTTCATAGTCATTCTCAATTCCTTTCAAACCGGCTGCCAGCATGACCGCAAAGGAAAGATAAGGATTACAGGCCGGATCAGGAGCGCGGAACTCTATGCGGGTGGCCACCTCTTTACCGGGTTTGTACATGGGAACCCGAATCATGGCCGAACGGTTGCGGCGGGCCCAGGAAATGTAGACCGGGGCTTCATAACCGGGAACCAGCCGTTTGTAAGAGTTGACCCACTGATTGGTCACGGCGATGATTTCCCGTGCATGTTTCATGATCCCGGCAATATACCCCTTGGCCATTTTGGATAAATGGTATGGATCATTTCCGTCAAAGAAAAGATTTTTGTTTCCGGAAAACAAGGATTGATGCACATGCATACCGCTTCCGTTCTCACCAAAGATCGGTTTGGGCATGAATGTGGCATAATACCCATGCTGCCGGGCAATTTCCTTGACCACGATTCGATAGGTCATGGTTTTGTCAGACATGCTGAGTGCATCGTCAAACCGCAGGTCGATTTCATGCTGGCTCGGAGCCACCTCATGATGGCTGTATTCCACCACGATGCCCATATCCTGCAGAGCGAAAATCGTTTCCCTTCTTAAGTTCGACGCCACATCCAGAGGCAGGCTGTCAAAATATCCTCCGGAATCAATCCCCTCAGGCTTTTCTTTACTTTTAAAATAGAAATATTCGAGTTCAGGACCCACAAAAAAGGTGTACCCTTTTTCTTTTATTTTTTTTAAAAGTCTTTTCAGTACATATCGCGGGTCACCTTCATACGGAGTATGATCCGGGTTAACGATGTCGCAGAACATCCGGGCCACCGGTCTTTCTTCCGGTCGCCATGGCAGTAATCTGAAAGTGGCAGGATCCGGCAAGGCGACCATGTCGCTCTCTTCAATACGCGCAAAACCTTCAATAGAAGATCCATCAAATCCCATGCCCTCGCTCATGCCCATCTCAAGTTCGGATTGGGTGATTGCAAAGCTCTTTAGCATACCCAGAACATCCGTGAACCAGAACTGAATGAAGCTTACATTTTTTTCTTTAACGATTCTCAAAACGTTTTCTTTAGTGTTACAGGTTACAGAGTTCATTTGCATACCTCTCTTTTTCTTATTTGATATTCTTATGATAATTCTGAAGTGACTTTACATTGGCCTGTCCTTTTCTTCGCCGGGCAATGCCTCTGGCAGCTGCTGTGGCGGCGGCGGTTGTTGTAATATTCAGGACGTTATACTTTATTGCCGCTTTGCGGATATAAGAGTCATCATCCTTACTATCTTTTCCACTGGGCGTGTTGACCACCAGATGAATCTCTCCGTTTTTAATGGCATCCACAATGTCGGGCCTGCCGTATCCTAACTTGTTGATGGGTTCGGAATCTATGCCGTGCTCAGCCAAAAAAGCATGGGTCCCTTTTGTGGCCCGGATCTTAAAACCGAGTTCCTGGAAAAGCCTGGCAGGTTCCAGGGCACTAGGTTTATCCCTGTTTGCTATAGTGATCAAAACGGTTCCCTCAATGGGCAGCAGGACCTGGGTTGCCTCCTGAGATTTGAAAAAAGCCATGCCAAAGGAGTCCGCCATCCCCAGCACCTCTCCTGTTGAACGCATCTCCGGTCCCAGGAGCGGATCCACCTCGGGTAACATATTGAAAGGAAAAACCGCCTCTTTTACGCCGAAATGAGGTATTGATTTCTTCTCAAGACCCAGATCCGAGAGTTTTTTGCCCAACATGATCTGGGTGGCCAACCGGGCCATGGATATATTACAGACCTTGGAAACAATCGGTACCGTTCGCGAGGCCCTTGGGTTGGCTTCCAGGATATACACGGTATCACTAGTAATAGCGTATTGTATATTCATTAGACCCACCACATGAAGCTCTACGGCAATTTTCCGGGTATATTCATTAATGGTTTCTATGTGCTTGGGCGGGATACTGATCGGTGGAATCACACATGCAGAGTCTCCGGAATGTACGCCGGCAAGTTCGATATGTTCCATCACTGCAGGAACAAAGGCATCGGTGCCGTCGGCAATGGCGTCTGCTTCGGCCTCAATGGCGTTTTCCAGAAACTTGTCGATTAAAATCGGCCGTTCCGGAGAAACTTCTACGGCCACAGCCACATAGTGTAACAGCATTTCTTCATCCAGAATGATTTCCATGGCACGCCCACCTAAAACATAAGAGGGACGGACCATCAAAGGATACCCGATCTTTTTGGCAATATCGAGTGCCTCCGCCACGGTGCCGGCCATACCGGATTCCGGTTGAGGAATTCCCAATTTACGCATCAACTTACGGAATCGGTCCCGGTCCTCTGAAAGATCTATGGTTTCCGGAGAGGTGCCCAGGATGTTAACCCCCGCTTGGGTCAGTTCATTGGCAATGTTCAGGGGCGTCTGTCCACCGAACTGAACAATAATACCCTCCGGTTTTTCCTTTTGGTAAATGCTCAGGACATCCTCGACCGTCAAAGGCTCAAAATAAAGCTTATCCGATGTGTCGTAATCCGTAGAAACGGTTTCGGGATTGCAGTTCACCATGATCGATTCATATCCCGCCTCCCGGATGGCAAATGCTGCGTGCACACAACAATAATCAAACTCGATTCCCTGCCCGATACGGTTTGGTCCTCCGCCGAGAACCATAATTTTTTTGCGGTCAGTCACTTTTACTTTGTCAGACGCATTATAGGTCGAAAAATAATAGGCCGCATTCTCCACGCCACTGACCGGAACCGGCTCCCAGGCTTCGACCTTGCCTAGAGAAGTACGTTTTTCACGAATATCCTTTTCACGAATATCGAGAAGATAGGCCAGGTATTTATCCGCAAAACCGTCTTTTTTGGCCTGAATGAGCAAATCATCGGGAGGGATTCGGCCTTTGTGTGTCAGGATCTGTTCTTCAAGCTCCACCAGTTCCTTCATTTGTTCAATAAACCAAGGCTTTATATGGGTTATATGGTATAGTGTTTGGATATCGGTGCCTTTACGCAATGCCTCATACATGATAAACTGTCGTTCGCTGGTGGGAGTACCCAGCATATTCAACAATTCGTCTTTGGTTTTTTTATTGAAATCTTTGGCAAAACCCAAGCCGTAACGGTCGATCTCGAGAGAGCGAATCGATTTCTGAAAGGCTTCCTTGTAATTTTTGCCGATACTCATAACCTCGCCAACCGCACGCATCTGGGTGCCAAGCTTATCCTGGACGCCTTCGAATTTTTCAAAGGCCCACCGGGCGAATTTAACCACCACGTAGTCGCCGGAGGGGGTGTATTTTTCTAAGGTTCCCTCTCGCCAGTAAGGGATTTCATCCATGGTCAACCCCCCGGCCAGAAGCGAGGAGACAAATGCAATGGGAAAGCCGGTTGCCTTGGAGGCCAGAGCCGACGAGCGGGAAGTTCGCGGATTAATCTCAATAACGACCACTCTATCGGTCTTGGGATCATGGGCAAATTGGATGTTGGTTCCGCCGATAACCTCAATGGCTTCCACAATGTCGTAAGAATATTTCTGAAGCCGTTTTTGCAGATCGGAATCGATGGTCAGCATGGGCGCCGTACAATAGGAATCACCGGTGTGGATGCCCATGGCATCAACATTTTCAATAAAACAGACGGTGATCATCTGGTTTTTGGCGTCGCGGACAACTTCCAGCTCAAGTTCTTCCCAGCCCAGTACCGATTCTTCCACCAGAACCTGGTTTGCGAGACTTGCGGAGAGACCGCGTGATGTTATTGTGCGAAGTTCTTCAACATTATACACCAGACCTCCGCCCGTACCGCCCATGGTGTATGCCGGACGAAGGACAACGGGATATCCCAATTCTTCCGCCACTTTTTCTGCATCCTCCACGCTGTTAACCGCCTGGCTTTTCGGCATTTCAATTCCCAGCCGATCCATGGTTTCCTTGAATGCTGTCCGGTCTTCTCCTCGCTCGATGGCATCGATGTTTACACCGATGACTTGGACACCGTATTTTTCAAGCACGCCGGCTCTCGCAAGCTCGGATGACAGGTTCAAACCGGATTGTCCGCCCAAATTCGGCAGCAACGCATCCGGCCGTTCGGCCGCGATAATATCGGTCAGGGTTCGCAGGTTGAGCGGTTCAATATAGGTTACATCGGCCATGCCCGGATCCGTCATAATGGTTGCTGGATTAGAATTTACCAGTACGATTTCGTAACCAAGACTGCGCAAAGCTTTGCATGCCTGGGTGCCTGAATAATCGAATTCACATGCCTGACCGATGATAATGGGACCTGATCCGATAATTAAAACTTTATGAATATCTTCTCGTTTGGGCATAAAACTTCTCCTTAAAAATAACTGCTTCCATCCCAGCAGTGAGTGCATAATTTTTCTTTTGGTAGGCCGATGGCTTTTACAAGATTTTCCAGTTTTTGATATTTTAACGACGTCAGTTTCAACCGTTGCCGGATTCTTTCAACCATTGCCTTGTTTTTCTCTGAATCTGATTTTGCATATTCATCCAAAACCGTATCTTTTCCATTTTCGAGTTCCGATATTGCTTTTCGTCCTGCAAGATCCATTGTTGATCGAGAGCTTGAAAAATTGAGAAACTCGCATGGATAAATCAAGGTGGGGCATGCGGGCCGCATATGAACCTCGGATGCACCGTAATCGAATAATATTTGTGCATGATCCTGCAATTGAGTGCCCCTGACAATTGAATCTTCACAAAAAAGAATCTTTTTCCCCTCAATCAGTTCTCTGATAGGAATCAGTTTCATTTTTGCGACAAGATCTCTGATGCTCTGATCCTGAGGCATAAAGCTTCTCGGCCAGGTGGGGGTATATTTAACATAAGGCCTGATATATGGAACATTTTTCTCATTGGCGTATCCGATGGCATGGCCGGTGCCTGAATCCGGGATTCCGGCAACATAATCGATGGTATAATCATCCTCTTTTCCCAGAGCCGAACCACATCTGTAGCGTACAAATTCCACATTAATTTCTTCATAGCTTGAAGCGGGATATCCATAGTATACCCATAGAAAAGCACAGATCTGCATTTGTTCTCCGGGTTTCTTTCTCTGTTCACATCCATCCGCTGTCATAAAAATAATTTCACCCGGGCCAAGATATTTATAAATCTTAAAACCCAGGTTGGGGAATGCACAGGTTTCCGAAGATGCGGCATAAGCGCCTTCTTTTTTGCCGATAATAATAGGGGTTCTACCTAATTTGTCCCGGGCGGCATAAATTCCTTTTTCCGTGAGCAGAAGCATGGAACACGAACCTTTAATGGCTTCCTGAGCATTTTGGATGCCTTGCTCAAAAGAATCTTCCTCACAGATTAATGTTGCCACAATTTCTGTGGGGCTTAAGTCTCCACCGCTTGTTTCGGAAAAATGAATTTTCTTTTGAAAAGCTTTGTTTGCAAGTTCCACAATATTGTTTATTCTTCCAACGGTTACGATACCAAATCTTCCCAGGTGAGATCCGAAGATCAGCGGCTGAGCATCGTAATTGCTGATAACTCCGATACCTTTGTGACCCGAAAATTCGGGAAGATCCGGCTCGAATTTGGATCTGAAATAGTTATTTTCAATATTATGAATGGACCGTGAGAATCCCTTAGAGTTTTTTGTCGCAAGACCTCCTCGTTTTGTGCCCAGATGAGAATGATAGTCCGTTCCAAAAAACAGATCGTTTACACAGTCTTCTTTAGAAACAACACCAAAAAATCCGCCCATAAAATAATCCCTTCCTGAAAAAATTTGTTCGTGTCCATCCATAAACGGCATCTTTCGGTCCCCGGCAGCGTTCTCGCTCGTTTTCAATCCTCGACATAGCGCGCTATGCCTGCGGTTGAAAACTCGCTCGGGCCTTGCCTAAAACCAAAATCTACCATTTCTGGATGGACACGAGTTAAAAAAAATATCATCATAGATGCTATAGTTGTTCTAGAAAAAATATTCAACAGTTAAGTCATGATGAACTCGTAAAAAGTCCGATTTAGACGGTTTCGAAAAAAGTAAAGTTTAAATTCAAGGCGTGCAAATTTTGTAATCATGAGGCGTACTTATCGTACGTTGAATGATTGCGAAATGCAGCACAACGCAGAAGTTGGACTTTTTACGAGACCGTCAAGTCATACTAATTCAATGTAAGAATAGAATGTTGGCTTCCGGCTCGGAGAGAATATTGGGAGTAAGAGCGGGGTTGGGGGATGGCAATGCACTCGTTGTTTCAGTTCAATAGGACAATCGGCCAAGTTGTTGACCGCTTTTATGGTCTGTAGGCATTGAGGCTGACGACGGTATTGGGCAAAAGGAGACCTTTTGCAAAGGTTTCAAACTTAAGTTACTGAGAAATCAAATAAGATTTAATCTTTTTCGTTAATTCCTCTGTTTTAGTGCACAAATACTAACCCATGAAGAATTCCCCGGTAATTTACAGTCCCAGAACAACCAACCATCAACGGAGTTACGGGTTATCGAAACCGCTGCTGCCGACGGCGATAAAAATTCCTTTCCGTTGATCATCAAAGCACCGTTAATCACTTGGGCATAGTAGAAACACCCTTTGTATTTACAACGGAACTCTGTTCCATTGGGAAATGAAACCCCATCGACGATCCACGATACTTCGTCGACGGCACTTTTGGGGTGAATACGGTCTATTTTAAAGGATTGTTGCGAAGGAATTTCAGCACGCAGGTTGGAATCGGTTTTAATACTTTCCATAGGCCCCCCTTAAAATTTATGCTTGAGAACACAGCTGACGTTTATGGATAAAGGGTTGTAAGGATTTAAAACATATTTATATTATTAGCACAAATTAATCTAAACTTCAACAATTAAGTGTAACTTAAATTTTCATAACAATTGATATAACGTTTTATGTTCGTGGATCAGCTGATGTGAAAGACCGGATGATTTTTTTTACAGAGAATCGATGGGTGTGAAATTTCCGGATGTGACGGAAGGCGGCATACGTTAAAAATATGGCAAGAAGCAGGAAAATAAAAATCCGGGCCCAAAAGACCCGGATTTTGTTTATCCCTGGAAGGGGTTAATATTGCCTTTTTCGACTCCGTTAACCCTATAAAAAATTGCTCGATTTAGGTTAAAGTAAACCTTGATCCACCATGGCGGTTACCACCTTTGTAAATCCGGCGATATTGGCACCTGCCATATAATTTCCGGATACACCGTATTCGGCAGAGGCATCCAGACAGGTCTGGTGGATGTTTTTCATGATTATTTTGAGGCGGCGGTCCACTTCATCCGCGGGCCAGTTCAAACGCATGCTGTTCTGGGCCATTTCCAGGCCGGACACGGCGACGCCACCGGCATTGGATGCCTTGCCGGGAGCATACAGAATTTTGTTGTCCAAAAAAATGTTGATGGCTTCCGGGGTGCTCGGCATGTTGGCTCCCTCGCAAACCAGGTGAACACCGTTTTTCATCAGGTTGGCCGCATCTGTTGCATTGATTTCATTCTCGGTGGCACTGGGAAAGGCGCAGTCTGATTTATGATTCCACAACGGATTATAATCTAAAGAAGTATCCGCTTCCGTGTAAACCGCTTCGGAATACTTATCAATGTACTCACTGATTCTGCCGCGTTTGATATTTTTCAACCGTTTTACAAAGTCGAGTTTTTCACTGTCGATGCCCGCTTCATCATAAATATAGCCGGAAGAATCAGAAAGGGTGACTACCTTGCCGCCAAGCTCAACAATTTTTTCCACGGTGTACTGGGCCACGTTACCGGAACCCGATACCAGGCAGGTTTTGCCTTCAAACGTTTGGTTTTGGGTTGCCAACATTTCAGCGGCAAAATAAACACTGCCGTAGCCGGTTGCTTCCGGACGAATAAGACTTCCGCCCCAGCCCAGACTTTTACCGGTCAAAACACCGGTGAATTCGTTG
>JAFDHQ010000242.1 GCA_019308685.1 Deltaproteobacteria bacterium | reverse complement strand
GTCTTTGCCTTTTTGTAGCTCTAATTTAAAAAGGTTGTTCTTGCTGAGCATTACCCTGAAGATTACGTTACCTGTACCGGCTAAAACCTCGAAGTACAGGCCTCGATCTGTAATACCCATTACCTTGCCTTGAAACGAATTAATATCATTACCGAAAGTCCCATTTTTGCTGATTATAATATCTTCAGGCCGAATAGCGACATAGCGCTTATTTTCTTCGGGTGGGGATTGAAGGTGTAACTCAAGGTTATTCACCCGTGCTTTTGTGTTTCTGAAGGATGCGGGAAAGACATTTTTAATGCCCATGAATTTGGCCACAAAGGGGGTGGCCGGTTTATGGAAGACTTCGTGGACAGGTCCGATCTGTTCAATTTTGCCGGTGTTAAGCACCGCCATTCGTTCCCCCAAAAACATGGCTTCGGCAAAATCATGGGTGACCATTAAAAATGTGGTTTCTACTTCCTGATGCAGTTTTTTCAACAAATCCCGAATGTCTTCCCGGAAATTGGGATCCAGCGCGGAGAGAGGTTCATCCAGAAGCAGCACGGAAGGATTTACGGCCAGAGCTCGTGAAAGGGCTATTCGCTGTTTTTCGCCGCCGCTTAAATTATGAACGGATCGCTGAGCAAGAGGCTGGAGTCCCAATTGCTCCATAAGCCATGTTACCCGTTTTTTCGAAGCTTTTGGATTGTTTCTGTGGTAACGCAATCCATAAGTGATATTTTTCAACACAGACAGGTGGGGAAATAGTGCATAATCCTGGTACACAATGCTGGTACCGCGCTGTTCCGGAGGAAGACGGGTAATCTCTTTTCCCTTCACATAGATTCGGCCACCGGTAATGGGAACGATACCTGCGATTGCTTCCAGAATAAGGGTCTTTCCTGCCCCTGTGGGTCCCAGAAGCATGAAAAACTCTCCGTCCGGAATGGAAAGATTGATATCCTCAAGGGCAAAGCCGGGAAACTTAATGAACAGATCTTTTATCTCGATCATATTTGATTTTCCTTTGGCAAAGAGCAGATTCTCAACAGTAAAAACAGCACCAGACTGACCCCTATTAACCAGACAGCCACGGGTTGAGAATATTTAATGCCATAGGCGGTAAAGCGCTCATAAATCATTACCGGTGCGATCATGGGGTGATACGCTACAATAACCACCGCCCCGAATTCACTGATTGCCCTTGCGCTGCACATAATGATGCCCACCAGCATGGAGCGCCATGCAAGGCGAAACGTTACCCGCAGGAATGTTTCTGACAGAGAAGCCCCGAGGCTCCTGGAAATATTTTCCAATCTCACCGGTATGGCTTCAAATCCTGCCTTGACGGTGTTTACATAAAACGGCAGACCCACAAAGGTCAGAACGGTAACAATCCCGGTGACCGTTCCCATTATTTGGATACCGACCTGCTGCATGAACTGCCCGAGCCAGTGATTTTTACCGGCCAGCCCAAGAATCGCAATTCCCACGACCGGGTGCGGAATCATAATGGGCAGATCAATAATACTTTCAACGAGCTTCTTACCGAAAAAGTTTTTCCGGGCCAGTAAATAGGCAAAGGGGGTGCCGATTAAAAACGAAATCAGGGCCGCCATACCGGATGTATAGATGCTCAACCCGATGGAACTCAAGACATCGGGGTCATATATACTATCCTTGAGATCTTGCGCAGAGGGCTGAAGAACCATTTCGGTCAAAGGAAAGAGAATAAATATAACAACCGTGCAGGTGGAAAAAACGGCTATCCAAAAAAATGGATCAATCTTTCTCTTTGTTACCATGGGGTTCTAATTTTTTACCTCAATCCATTTTAATAGAGACAAGGGAAGATGGGATTTCATTTTTTCTGTGGGGACCCTGCAGGGAATAAAAGGAGGTTGTCCCATGTTTTTCAGAGTCTTTAAGCCCCCATTGGGATCCACTAAATACTCCAGAAAGGCCTCGGCAGCTTCGGGATTTTGAACATTTTTTAATATGGTGATTCCATAGGTACATGATTTTCCGGTTCGAGTCATCCATGTCCCGGGTTTTTTGCCGGTCACCTTTACCGTTGCCTGTTGGTAAAATTCATCATTATTGTAATTACCCAGGTTAATCTCATCAGGAAGTGTGATGTACTTCAAACCCTGTTGAACAGCAACGGAAAGATACTCCCATGCATAGTCCATATTTCCTGTCTTGAGCAATGAAACCAGTTCAACCGATTTGGGCCGTACGTTTTTCTCCGGCCGGTTTGAAATCAACCGATCATAAAGGCCGGACAATTTGTAATATTTTTCAGCAAGTTGGAGTACCATAAGGCTCCTGTAGCCGCAGGGGTCCAGATTGGGATCCGAATGTCCCCAGATTACTCCTTTTCGTCCTAAAATTTCGTACCAGTTGTTGGCGGTGATCTGGTTTGCAAAGCGGCTCTTATCCGTATAACAAAGGACCAACTGGTTTGTTGCAAAACGAATATTCCACACCGCATATTCAGGGATCAGGGTTTTGTCGATAACGTTAAAATCAGCAGATGCTATGATATCCGCCGGTTTATGCAGCTCTGAAATCATCCGCGCCATCTTTGTGCTTCCTCCTCCCTCCCGGAGCACGTCAACTTTAGGATATTTTGCCTCAAAATCCTTTTCTATTTTGGCAAAAGGCACCGTGAGACTGCCCGCATGAAAAATAATGAGCTTTCCCTGGGGTTCGGCGAAAACAGAAAAAGGCAACAGGACCATGAGCGCTACAAAAATGATTGACTTGCGTTTCATCAGATTTACCAATTTTTTCATCAACTAGTCCTCCGTGTTAAATTTTTACCGTCTCGTAAAAAGTCAAAAAACATCATTTTTTGTCATTCCGTTCCGCATCGGGGTCCGGGATGACGGCTAAGCCGGAATCCAGTGTTCTCAGAAAGTTATGACCGACCTGGACCCCGGCTTTCGCCGGGGTGACGACTTTTTACAAGGCCGTCAATTTTGATTGTTT
>JAFDHQ010000241.1 GCA_019308685.1 Deltaproteobacteria bacterium | reverse complement strand
TTGGCATACTGGGGCACGAAAAAGTGAGGTATTACGATGGACCTGGGCAGATGATATTAATTTCGATGAACGGTGGGTCCGACTCGGCACCAAGAAAAGCAAAACAGGGGAGATGGTCTATGAAAAACTTTGGATGAACGATGATCTCTTCAAGCTTTTGAAGTGGCAATGGAACAATCGGCACCCCACAAGCCCATATGTTTTTTGTCATATGAATCCAAAAAGTAAATTTTACGGGCAGCCGTACAAAACAAGATGGAAACTCATCAAGAATTTATGCGAGGATGCAAAGGTAGAATTGTTTGGTTACCACGATATCAGGCATACTGTCGCAAAATATTTAAATGACCTGCAAAAAGTTAACTTAAAGAAAGTCCAACAGGTTTTACGACATAGGCGGCAGACTACCACTGAAATTTATGTAGAAGGGAATTATACTGATACAAAAGATACAATGACGCTATTGGAAAATAAATACCTTGAAAATTTATCTTGATTTTCACTCAGTTTTTCACTCAGCATAAATACAAAAGGGACTTAAAAATTGCTATAACTTCCTGTTTTATTACGCTATAGTGGGATGGATTTGAACCCATGCTGTCCCGCTTAAAAAGCGGGACAGCAAGGGACCTAGCAAATAAAAAAAGCCCGGCATGGATTTGCTGGGCTTTGTTTCATCGGTGGCGTCCCCAAGGGGATTTGAACCCCTGCTGCCGGCGTGAAAGGCCGGTGTCCTGTGGCGTCCCCAAGGGGATTTGAACCCCTGCTGCCGGCGTGAAAGGCCGGTGTCCTGGACCGGGCTAGACGATGGGGACGTGACAAGCGATTTTCTGATTGGTGGGCCGTGCGCGGCTCGAACGCGCGACTCTCTGCTTAAAAGGCAGATACTCTACCAACTGAGTTAACGGCCCCTAAAAGTTTAAAAATCTAACTATATTTATCCAAATTGTCAATAAAAAATCTATCGGAATTTGATAAAAATTTTAATTGATATTTTATTTTCGCCAGAATTCCGGTACGAGAAGGATGATGACCGTGTATATTTCAAGCCTTCCCAAAAGCATGCACCATATGAGTACCCATTTACCCAAATAGGGTATATGGGCAAAATTGTCTACCGGCCCCACCATTCCCAGACCGGGGCCTATATTTCCGATGGTCGCCGCGACCGAAGCAATTGAAGTCATAAAATCGACTCCCATGCTTGCAATGAGCACGGAAGAAAAAACAAACAGTCCTATGTATAAGCCCATAAAACCGAGAACACTGCGCATAACATCCTCTGAAACGGATTTGCCCCCGATTTTGATACGCTTGACTGCATGAGGATGAATCAAGGAAAACAGTTCCTTATAACAGTATTTCAAATAGAGCATAACACGGAGGCATTTCATCCCTCCGCCGGTGGAGCCGGCCGACGCCCCTAAAAACATACATAAGAATAAGATGATCTGGGACATGGCAGGCCACAATTCGAAATCGGCCGTGGCATAGCCTGTGGTGGTAACAATGGATACCACTTGAAAAGCACCGAATCGCAATGCCTGGCCCAAAGTTTCGTACACAGATCCGTAGACATTAATCGTCACAATAACAATCAATACAAGAACGGCACATAGAAAAAAGCGGCACTCCGAATCTCGCCAGAATGCAAGGGGCCTTGCTCTCAGGAACTGATAATGAAGCGAAAAATTAATTCCGGCCAATAGCATAAAAAAGATAAATACCGCATCAAAATAGACACTGTTAAAGTGGGCAATGGAAGTGTTTTTGGTCGAAAATCCACCGGTGGGCATGGTTGTGAACGTGTGACACAGCGCATTATAAAGATCCATTCCCCCGAGCATGAGAAGGAGGACTTCTGCCAAAGAAATGAGCGCATAAACTTTCCAGAGGATCATGGCGGTATCTCTGATACGAGGTTTGAGCTTATCAGGAACCGGACTTGGAACTTCGGCCTTGTACAGTTGCATACCGCCGACACCCAAGAACGGCAGAATGGCCACGGATAAGACGATGATGCCCATTCCGCCCAGCCACTGGATAAAACTTCTCCAAAAAAGAAGTCCTTTGGATACCGCCTCTATATCCGTCAAAATCGACGATCCGGTGGTCGTAAATCCGGAAACGGATTCAAAAAACGCATCAATGAAAGCGCCGAATTCAGATCCCAGATAAAAAGGAAATGCCCCGAAAAAGCCGATGGCTGTCCATCCGATGGCGACAATAGCCATGCCTTCACGATGACTGATATAATCTACTTTTACACTTCTGAAACAAACAATGAGTGATAACCCGGCAGCAAAGTTTATCCCCATGGCTTTAAGCAGCGGAACGACACTTTGATCCTTGTAGTAAAGGCCAAAAAAAAGGGGAAATACCATGCAGAGCCCCAAAAAAAAGATTAATATTCCGACAATACTCAGAATAAAGTGCCACCGCATCTAAAAATACTCCAGTTTTACGGCAAGGATTTTTTCGATTTTGGGGATGGCCTGTCGTGTTGCAAAGATGATGATCCTGTCATTGGGTTCAATGACGCTTTCACCGGAAGGGATAATAACCGTGTCGTTGCGGATGATACCGGTAATCAGGGCCCCTTTGGGAATAGCGATTTTTTTTATGGGCTTTCCCACAACGTCCGCAGTTTCCAAGGCCACTGCTTCCATAATTTCAGCCAGCTCATTTTTAATGGCTTTGGCCGAAAGCACCTTGCCCCGGCGAATATGCTGTAAGATGCTATTTACAGCCGAAAGCCTCGGACTCACCACCTGCTCAAGACCGATCATCGACATCAAAGGTAAATAACTGAACTTGCTGATCTTGGTAATTGTTTTGACGGCACCCAAACGTTTGACAAGGAGGGATGTTAAAATATTGGTTTCCTCATCATTAGTGAGGGTAATCACAACATCCATATCCTGAATATTCTCTTCTCTCAAGAGTTCTTGATCAGAACCGTCGCCATGCAAAATAACCGTTTTGTTAAGTCTCTCGGCAAGTTGGGCACATCGGTCTGGATCCTTTTCAATTATCTTGGTATGGACGGCTTTCTCTTCGAGCAGGTTGGCCAGCCTGAATCCGATATTCCCGCCGCCGATAATCAGAACGCTGCGAATCGGCTCCATCTGTTTATCAAAAATTGCCAGGGAATTTAAATAATTGTCTTTTTCGCTGATAAAATAGACCAGATCACCCGCCAGAAGTCTGTCATTTCCTCTGGGTATAATCAATTCTTCATCTCTTATCACCGCAGCAATCAGCGGTATTTTTTTACCAATTTTATTAGAGATTTCCGAAAGACGGACACCGACCAGCCGGGCAGACTTGTCCAAATGTATGCCGACAAATTTAACACGACCTTCGGCAAATTCGTCCACATCCACTGCACCGGGTACATTCATAATTCTATCGATTGTCTTTACAACTTCGATCTCCGGATTAATTAACGTGTCGATATGGGGGGTATGTTCACGGAAGGTGTCATGGTATTTATCATAGTCAGCGCCACGGATACGTGCCAGTTTCTTTGTGGTCGGAGAAATGATATTTGCAACCAGACAGGCCACCAGATTGGTTTCATCACTATCTGTAACCGCAAGGAGGATATCCGCCTCTTTGATGCCTGCTTAGGAGGATATCCGCCTCTTTGATGCCTGCTTCTTCCAAAACAACCGGGCTGCTTCCGGACCCTTTGAGGACTTGAACATCAATATTATCGGATACATATCGAATGGCAGCCAGGTTATTGTCAACAACCACTACATCTTTATTTTCAATAGCCAGATGGCTTGCAATGTTAAATCCGACCTCACCGGCACCCACTATTATTATTTTCAACTGACGTTGCTCCTTGAGACCTTTGCAAAATGCCCCCTTTTGTCCAATCCCTGCGTCATGCTCAAATTTTAATCCTCAAAATACTCCATGTATTCCTGTGGTTAAAATTTTCGCCTTTCTTGGCCTTGAACAAAATTGAACGTTT
>JAFDHQ010000240.1 GCA_019308685.1 Deltaproteobacteria bacterium | reverse complement strand
AACCTCAAAGTCGAGGGGTTTGGTCAAATAGTCGTAAGCCCCGGCTTTTAAGGCTTCAACCGCTGAATCGACTGACGAATAGGCCGTCATGATCAGAATCGGAATGGACGGATTGTACTTTTTGATTTCTTTTAAGGCCTCGATTCCGCTCATTTGAGCCATTCGAACATCCATCAGTATGAGATCAAACGGCCTTTCTTTGACGTTTTCGACCGCCTGAGTGCCATCATCTGTCAAAGATACCGTATATCCCCAGCTTTTAATAATTGTTTTAAGTGCTGTCAAATGGCCGGGGTCATCATCGACCACAAGTATGTGAAGTAGTTTTTGTAAGCTCATATTAACCTCATCAAGTCTCTTTAACAGGAATAACAATCGTAAACACCGTGCCCTGTCCGGGGACACTGCGAATTTTTATCTGTCCATTGTGGGCCTCGATGATTTTGTGGACAATTGCTAAACCCAAACCGGTACCTTTGGCCTTGGTTGTAAAATAAGGGTCGAATATTTTGTTCAAATCTTCAGTTTTAATTCCCGAGCCGGTATCTTTAATTTCTATATTAATGGAGTTTCCTTCTGTTATAGAATTTTCAATGGTCAGCTGGCCGCCGGTATCCATCGCCTGAAGAGCATTTAAATATAGATTCAGAAGGCATTGCGAAAATCGATCTGAATCTATTTCAGCCACCAACTGTTGTTGCGATAGATTTAATTTGATCGCTATATCCTTCGTAGATGCTTCTTTTTGTATGAGCCGAACCGAATGCTCTAAAAGTTCATTTACATCAGTTTGTTTAAGTTTTAATTCTGTCGGTCCGGCGAACTCCAGCAGTTCGCTGATGACCCGGTTTAAGCGGTCTACTTCCTGGATCATGACACCGGCCGCTTCTTTATCATCACTGTCTTTATCAAACTTGCTTTTAAAATAGGATGCGATGCCTTTTATTGAACTCAATGGGTTCCTGATTTCATGGGCAACACCAGCAGCAAGGCCTCCGATGGCTGCTAATTTTTCCTGTCGGTTGATTTCATCTTGCAGACGGCGTACCTCACGAAGGTCCCGAATTATTAGGACCTGCCCGACAAACTGTCCCTCTTCATTAATAATTTTTGATGCACTGACGCTAACCGGAACAACTTTATCCTCGGTAAATTCACACTCCATCTCTTTTTCAGATATTGATTCACCGCGATCCAGAGCTTCCTTTAATCCACAAAAATGGCTTAGCAGAATGTTTTCCGGATCTCTCCCTCGTGCTTTAGATAAATCAAGGCCGGTGATGCGTTCAGCGGCACTATTATAAAAGGCGATCTTTCCGTCTTTATCTGTGGCTACCAAGCCCACAGGGTATCCTGTAATGATTTTTTGGCTGAGCGATAGCTTTGCATCCAGAACATCGAGATAAATCCGGCCAAACCTAAAATAATCAAGACACCCGATATGATCAATGTATTGCGAATATCCTCTCTACGTGCGTCTTCAAAAGGTTTGGGATCTAAACCGACGAGTATGATATGCTCGTTTTCGGCTTTTCTTGAAGGGAAACACCAGTCGTTACTTTGGTCCTTCATCATGCCGCGCCTGCTCATCATTTGACACATGCGATCGTTCATCCAGGTATCCTGATTGGAAATAGGTTTGAAATATCTGTAGACTTCAAATGAGAGCTGCTGGTTTGCCGTATCGATGATTTTCCAATTTATTTTACCGGATGGATCAAGCTCATTTAAGTAGGGTTTGTGACTTAGTTTAATGCCAATTAATCCTCTATCGTTGCTGGCCAAAACTACGCCTTCCTTGTTTATTACCGTTATATAAAGTACATCCTGTAGAAGGGCAGTTTCTTCGATCAACGTTTGAATTTGCTGGCCACCCCACATCATGCCCATTATACCAGTTCTGGCACCAGCTTCCACCGCCTTTATAAGAGCAGCTCCTTTCTCGCTCAGAATACGGGACATATACTGCTTTTCACGATTGTAATTCTGCACTGCCAGCACAACTATCGTTATGAGCAAAATCAGAACCGATCCAACGATTATCCATGGCGAAGTGGGTATGTCATGCTCAAAACGGCTTTTGTTACTTTTATTCATCTAAACATTCCCAATTTGGTCATTTTTAAAATGATTCAACATGACAACCCCGTTAAAGCAAAATATAAGCAAGGTTGGGTGTTTTGTAAACAACATAAATTGATTGGCGAGAAAAAACTGGGGCCAAAAACCCCACATGACGGCTCGGTCTCTTGGTTTGGATTTCTGAACATCCCGGCATTAATAAAAAAATCCTTCAATATCTATGTGTTATAAAAATGTTGGGAAGTATGGCACATTGCTTGCTAAAGATTAATGACACAAAACATGGCGCCATGAATTGGAAACGTTAATAACCCAATAAAGGAGGTAACACTAATGAAAAAAATAATTTTTGGACTTGTTGTGGCAGCTTCTGTTGTATTTTTCGGATTTCAGGCTTTCGCCTGTTACTGGGACGGTTACTGGGGTGGTCCCATGGGCGTCCCGATGGGCGGCTTTTACGGCGATACCTTTGTCGGCGGCGCCTACCAGGGATTTCTTGACAACACGGCGCAGCTCAGACAGGACCTTGCTGCCAAACAATCTGAATACAATGCGCTGATGGCCAAATCCAATCCTGACCCCAAACGGGCAGCCGATCTGAACAGGCAAATCTCCGCCTTACACGATCAACTGAGAACTCAGGCGCGGTCATATAACCTGCCGGTACCTCGCAGTAATTATGGCCATAGACCAATGGGGGGTCATGGCTGCTGCTGGTAAACTGAATGGAAGGGGAAAGGGATGAATATTCCTTTTCCTCTCCATTACGTATCAGAAACCGTAAGGTGACATTATGTGGGGATGCGATTACATACCGTTTTTAGGTGGAAGCCGTTGGACCGGCGGATTTTTTCCAGGAGGAATTTTATACATGATGGTATGGGGCTTGGTTGTCCTTCTGTTTGTCTATGCTGCAGTTCGGATCTTTAAAGCGGTTACAGCAGGAATCGATTCGCTGGCCATTTTGAAAGCTCGATTCGCAAAAGGCGAGATTTCTCACGAAGAATTTAACAAGATGAAACAGATTCTGTCACAGAGTTAAGATTTGTATCTTTCTTTAAAGCTTCAGATAGGGAATGAGTATTGACTTATTCTGACAATATTAACTTAATAAGTCTGCTTTCAAAGGACTCATTTTATTCAAAAAGCTTTTTGTACCCACGATATCCTTCTTTTTCTAAATCTTCTTTAGGTATAAACTGGAGAGATGCAGAGTTTATGCAAAAACGAAGGCCTGTGGGCTTAGGTCCGTCCGGGAACACATGCCCGAGGTGGGAATCTGCGTATTTACTTCTAACTTCGGTTCTTTTCATAAAAAGACCTTTGTCTTCCCTCTCGATAATATAATCCGGTTCCAGGGGTTTTGTAAAACTTGGCCAACCCGTTCCGGAATCGTATTTGTCAAGTGAGCTGAATAGAGGTTCACCAGAAACGATATCAACATAAATCCCATCTTTTTTATTATTCCAATATTCATTATCGAAAGGTTTTTCCGTTCCATTGCTCTGGGTTACCTTATATTGCAACGGTGTTAATTTTTGTTTTAATTCTGCTTCACTCAACTTTTTAAATTTCTGATGATGATCTTTTTGACTTTCACTTTTCATCTCATCCTTCCATATTTTTTTTAGATATTGATCACGGCCGGAATTGAATCTGTAATATTTATAACGAATGGGATTGTTCTTATAGTAATCTTGATGATAATCTTCGGCTTTATAAAATTTTGAGGCTTCTCTTATTTTTGTTGTAATTGGTTTTTTAAATCTTCCTGATTTTTCCAATTTTTCTTTAGATTTTTCAGCTAAAGTTTTCTGTTCCTCACTATGATAAAAAATTGCGGTTGTATATTGCATTCCTCTATCAACAAATTGTCCCCCGAGATCTGTCGGATTGATCTGTCTCCAGAACACATCAAGAAGTTCTGAATACGTTATTTTAGACCCATCGTAAGTGATCTGAACGGCTTCCAAATGACCGGTTCCTCCGGATGAGGCCTCTTTGTATGTCGGGTTTTCCTTACGACCACCGGTGTAGCCGGAAACAACATCTATAACCCCTTCAAGTTTTTCAAAAGGATGTTCCATGCACCAGAAACACCCGCCGGCAAATGTCGCTTTAGAATAATTGTTTTTAGAAAATGACCGTATGGGTAACAGTATCAAGAAAAAGAATATACATAAAATTAAAATATTTTTTTCAATCATATCGTTATCTCCTTAAAAAGAATAACCTCAAATTTACTTCATGAACTTAGATTATCTGAATAAATAAATGGAAATTCCTTCTTTAAAGTCCGACAGAGGCGGACGTTATGTAACAATCCGAATTTTATACCTTAGTTGATATTTAAACGTACAAGCTTAAAATACAACTCTAAGAGAACATATAATACCACTTTGTGGCCCTGTCAATTTTTTAAAAATCTTTAAAATTAGGCTGAATTGTGGTATGATAAGAAGAAAACAAACAGCAGGGGTTGAATGGAAAAAAAGAATTGGCCGAAGTCAGAGGCCGTTTAGGAAAAACTCAAAAACAAATGTCACAATTGCTAGGCATTTTTCTAAAAACAAAAAAAAATTTAAGCAGGGATGGAGGAATATCAAACGGGTTCAAGGTAAATGGTTTACGGCATCCATTATGGCTTCATAGTCAGGTTCTTCAGTGATTTCCTTAACCATCTGAATATATCGGATGATGCCTTCACGATCCACGACGAACACACACCTTGCCAGTAATCGGAGTTCTTTGATTAAAACTCCATAAGCGGTCCCAAAAGATGCGTTGCGGTGATCGGACAGGGTGACAACGTTATCCACACCGGCTGCCCCGCACCACCGCTTTTGGGCAAAAGGCAGATCCATGCTGATGGTGAGTATCTGAACGTCTGCATTTAAGTTGCCCGCCTCTTGGTTAAATCTTCGGGTTTCCATGTCACACACAGGCGTGTCTAAAGAAGGCACTGAAGAAATAACGCAGACCTTTCCACTAAACGACGAAAGCGTGACCGGCGAAAGATTATTGTCAAGAACTTCAAAGTCAGGAGCGGAATCTCCCACCTTAAGCTCTTTACCCAAAAGAGTTAACGGATTGCCTTTCATTGTGATGATCCCAGTACGTTCTTCCATTTTATCTCCTTTCTTTTTCAGGATAAATTTTTATGGAATCACAGCTTCACAAAGAAGCTGACCCAGCCGTTCACTTAAAAACATAATGGACTCGATATCCAGATGATCGGTAATGGTTTCATCAAACAATAATTTTATTTCAGTCTCAAAACCATCAATTTTATCTTCATCCCAGAACATGAGCATTACAGGAATTCGAGGAAGCGGTCTGAATAGAAGCGCCAGATCAGCCGACTTGATCACATTGGTCATATCTAATCCGCCAAGTTGTCCGGCTGCAGCAAGCAATTCATCAGGCTTGCCTGTAAATCTTTCTTTCAAAGGTGCCTCAACATGTTCAACCATGGATTTTATTTTTGAGACTGTATTGGGAAATTCGACCAGGCCTTTCCATTTTCCGGAAGGATGTTTGCTGCCACCCTGCGCCATGTGATTATGAATAAAAACCTGTTCCCATCGGGTAAGATCCGAACCATTTTTCTTTAGGATACCCTGTTTTGTTACAATGATGGAATCTGTAAAATATGGAAGTTCCAGAGCAACACCATCACCTTTTTTAATCAACTTTCCGCCTATTCTGTCCGGCAAATCCTCTATTTTCATGGAAGCAAATCTTTGTTTTGCCCATTCCAGAGCGTCTTGGGCCATATCTCTTTTTAGCCATTTACCGGATGCATATTGTTCATCCAGTTCTTTTTGGCAGCTTTCAATCACACCAGACTCAATATGAGGGCAGTTGCCCAGCGGTAATTTTTCCGATACCACAATGCTGGCAAAGGCTAGGCAGGCAGGGAATCCACAGTCTCCACAATTAGTTTTAGGAAGA
>JAFDHQ010000239.1 GCA_019308685.1 Deltaproteobacteria bacterium | reverse complement strand
TGGCTCTGCCCTGGAGTTTTGTGTATAAAATCACAAATTCCAAGCACCCCGCCAAAAGAACGGCGGGCAGGCAAATTACAGATTTACCCGCCTTAGGCGGGTAAATCTCAAATTCTAATATTCAATGACCAAAACCTTCCAGGACGAGACATTGTTTGGATTTTTGAATTTCAGTCATTGTAAATTGTTTGATATTTGTAATTTGATATTTGGGATTTCAATAATTCAATAAACTTCCAATAAAGCAAATCCCCTCTGGGGATAACCAAAGCCTGATCCTCCGGGCCAGGATTTTCATTTAGGGGGGGGGGAAACGTTATGGCTGAAAAACAAATTGTCTGCTGTACCGATTTTTCTGAAAACGCCGAAGCCGCCTTTATAACAGCGCTTGAGATGGCGGAAAAGTATCAGGCCAAGCTTTTGGTTATTCACGTGTTTCCGCCGGTGATAAATCCCATGTTGACCGATATGGAATGGATGCCGCCCGAAGCGCCCAAGAAAAATCTTATTCTCAAGCTGGAGGAGCGGATGCAGCAAGAATACGGTGACAGGATCGGTGACAAAGTCGATTATCAGCTTATCGTTCTCGACGGACATGTCTCAAGTGAAATTTTGACGTTCCTCAATGAAAATCCTGTGGATATCGTTGTGATGGGGTCTTACGGGCTTTCAGGCATGGGGCTTGTCTTTTTCGGCAGTGTAGCCAAACGGATATCTTACAAGGCCCCCTGTTCGGTAATGATCGTTCGGGACCGTAAAAAGATCAAGGACAAATCAGAATAGATAAATTCGTGCCGCAAGGTGAAGCGGTCAGGCCGGCGTGCCCAATGCAGTGTCCCGGCGCTTCAACAAAGCGTTCAAGATGGGTGGCGGCAAAATGGTGGTGAACATAATTACAATAACCATCATTGAAAAAATATCATCCGGAAAAACACCGATGGCTTTTCCTGTCGCAGTAAAAATCAAACCGACTTCACCTCTGGGTACCATGCCCCAGCCGATAATAGATTTACGAACTCGGCCTGCTGCGAACCCGGAGATGATCTTTCCGCCAAAGGCTACAACAGAAAAGGCCAAAGCCAATATCAAAATACGTACATTAAACAAAGTTTCAATCCTCACTTCCATGCCCGTCAGGACGAAAAAGATAGGGACCAGGAAGTAGCCCAACGGCTGAATGAGCTCTTTGATATGGTTACGTGCAAGCGATTCCAGCACATTTGAAACATTCTTTTTTACTTCCGGGCTTGCCTGCTTGATGCTTTCATTGATGTCGGAGACAACACTGGGGTCATCAAAGTGTCGAAAATGGACCGGTTCCAAAACCAGTCCGGCGGCAAAGGCACCGACAATGGCGGCCAGGCCGATCAATTCCGCAAAGTAAGCAAAAATCAAACCAAAGCTAACTGCCAAAACAAGTTTCATACCGATTCCCGGGTTTATTTTTGAAAAAAGCCGTCCCAGCCTTGGCGCCAGAAGCTGTCCTAAAAAAATGGCACCACCTAAAAAGAGAACCGCTTTGGCGGTAATCCAACCAATGTCAACGAGACTGACCCTCCCGGACTCCGTCATGGCTTTAACAACAGCCAGAATCGCCAAACCCATTACGTCGTCAATGACCGCCGCATCCAGAATGATTTGAGCCTCAGGGGTTTTCAGTTGACCCAGATCATGGAATACCCGTGCCGTAATACCCACCGAAGTAGCCGTCAGAATCGCTCCCACAAAAAGATGCGCATTGAAAGAAAGCTCAGGCAAAAGAAGGGGTCCGACAACAACGGTACCCAGAAGAAACGGTGAAATAACCCCGACAATGGCAACGAGAAAGGCCTGGGGACCCAATTGCAGCATTTTTCGGATATTTGATTCAAGGCCAATCTGGAAGAGTAAAATGACAACACCGATTTCAGCCAAAAACCGGATAACGACATCTTGCCGAATCGGTTCAAAAAAATTGAAACCAGCCAAAGCCATGTTGCCCAATATAACCCCGACCAACAGTTCGCCTAAGACCGCAGGCTGCCCAAATCGTTCTATCAGATTTGATAATTTGGCTGCTATGATAATAATGGCGATCCACAAAAAATCCATGCCGGTGTTGAATTCGTTTCTCCCTAGTTCACCGGCGACCACATCGGCAAGAGGGAAAAAGAAGAGCAAAAAAATCGTTACAACCGCCACGGAACCAATTGTCCTCATCTGTATTTACCTCGATTTTGCACATAACGGAGTGAAAAAATAGAGAAACCATTTGGGAATCCTGATAATTATTTTAATGATTATTAGTAACTTCTCAATAACTCCGGGCATAACCCACTTGCTTTCTTTAAGAGCAATAACCATACCAAAATAAAATCCCCTTGAAACATATGCTTAACCTGCTGATATGATGCAGATTTAGTGTTTTTAATAAATATGGCGATTAAAATTTTAAATGAATGGGTGCCAGTCTTTTTTTACAGGTTGTAAAATCAAGGTAGGTGGAAGCTTCTTTTTACAATTTGTGTAAAGTGCAACAAGACGCTGGATTCAGGATCACTTAATTTGGGTAAGAATTATTTTCATTAAGATGCTGGTGTAATGCTAACTCATTTGAACTTTTCAACCCATATGGGTGTGTTGATTTCAAGTCCCTCTCCTCACGTAACATTATTTCATTCCGTGGACTCGTAAATTTATGACTCATTTATATCATCAGAGATAGCTTCTCTACTGCGGTGCTATTGTGTCCCCATATTTTCCGGTGAATGTTAAGCCATGGAATAGTCTCTTGATAGAAATATTTTTTTGAAACACATCCAGACCAAAAGGATGAACGGACAAAAGAGAACAAGTATCAACAAAAACTTTCCCGGCATTCCCCCGATATTTTTTTAGGGTATTTATCAATTCATAGGCTGATGAACCGTCAAAGTCTCCCATGAGCTTAAGATGAAGGTTCTCACTGTTTTTATGACAAATAATTTTGAAATTTAATGCCATTGTTATCCTCCTTATCGTTGCCGCACGTCTTTGTTTTTAGTCG
>JAFDHQ010000238.1 GCA_019308685.1 Deltaproteobacteria bacterium | reverse complement strand
CCCAAAAAAGCCGCGGCCAAAGCGTAAAAGCTGTAAAAATACACCCCATGTCTCTACTGCTAAAATCCTTGCGCTAAGAAAGAAATAGAAGTACTACCTTGAAAGGGGTGGTCTGTGGCTAATTATTTCCATGTGTGTCCGTGTGGGTCTGTGGCTAATTTTTAAACGCTTTGATCTTGTCGCAGACGTAACGGATCTGCTTTTCAGTCAGCTCCGGATACATGGGCAAAGACAATATGCTCCGTGCGGCTTTCTCGGCCACGGGGAAATCCCCTTTCCGGTATCCCAGATGCGTATAGGCTTCCTGGAGATGGAGGGGGATGGGATAGTGCAGGCCCGTGGCCACACCGTTTTTTTGTAAGTACCGCTGCAGGCCGTCGCGGTCACGGGCCCGGATCACGTACAGGTGATACACGCAATCCGTACCCTCCAATTCCGTCGGGGTGTGAATGCCCTCAACGTTTTCCAGCAGTTCGGTATAGAACCGTGCATTCTTTTGTCGTTTCCGGGTCCATTCTTCAAGATATTTCAGCTTGGTGGCCAGCACCGCCCCCTGCATGGCTGCCATGCGATAGTTGTGCCCCACCATTTTATGGTTGTATCGCTCCGTCTCGCCGTGCTGGCGGATCATTTTGGCGGTTTCATACCATTCTTTATCATTGGTGATGAGCGCACCGGCCTCGCCAAAGGCGCCCAAATTCTTGCCCGGATAAAAACTAAAGGCCCCGAACGCTCCGAAGTTCCCGACCCTCTTGTGATTCCACCGGGCCAGATGGGCCTGGCAGCAGTCTTCCACCACCATGAGATCATATTCCTGCGCCAGTACCATAATCTCATCCATATTAGCCGCCTGACCGTACAAATGAACCGGAATAATTGCGCTTATTTGGGAATAGTTAAGATTGCGGTTTTTTATCGCGAAGCGATGACACCCTTTCCTTCTGCGAGTCCGCAGGAGGAAACGCTTGCCCAGTTAAATGCTGCCTTTGGCAGCCCTCCTCCGGAGGATTTACCAGGGTAAATGTATGTCTGTGCCTGCCCCGTAGGTCCGGCAGATCGTACTGGGGTGGGTCTGTGGCCAATTTCACTTTCTGTCTTATGCAGTATTTCTCTGATCTTATTAATATCGATATTGAAGTGATCATCGCAATCCACAAACACCGGCACCGCCCCGCACAGAGACACGGCTTCGGCCGTGGCCATAAACGTATTGACCGGAACCATCACCGCGTCTCCGGGACCGATGCCCAGCGCGGTCAGGGCAATGTGCAGCGCGTCCGTGCCGCTGGACACCCCAATGCAGTATTCGGCTTCCTGAATCTTGGCAAAACCGTGTTCAAATTCATCCTCATGTTTTCCCAGAATAAAACCGGTATGGGTAATAATGTCCGTGAGTTTCTCATCGATTTCATTATAGATCTGATGATGCTGGGCCTTGAGGTCCAGAAACGGCACCTGGTTCACCGTGTCCAATGCTGAGAACCTCATGTTTTTAATGAACAAATCAGGCGTAACAGTTTGAATATATGTGTCTTTCAGCCAATCAACATGGTGCGTGACCATACAATCCAATTTAAAAGCCTCCGCCGACGCCATCTGAACGGCAGTCTCGAAATCGATATCTTTTTTTTCCAACGCCGCGCAAACAATGGACTGCCGCAAGGGGATCATGGAAAAATGATCTTGAACATAGGTTATGCGTTCCTCAAGGGCGCCCGGAACCAATCGTTTTGACAGGCTGTGATGCACCTGGGGAATGGATGCCGCGGAAATCCAAAAGCTGTGATCCGATGCCGTGTGGATCATATTCAGGAATCGACTGCTTTCAGGATCATTTCCCGCCAGGCTGATCAATACATCGGTATTGATAAAAACTCTCAATAATCACTCCTGAATTTTGTTTGACAATGGATTCAATAGTAAATAAATTATTTTTATAATTTTAATTGTTTATTTGTTTAACGGAGGCCACATGGAAACCATTATGAAAATAAGCCCGCAAGGTCAGGTGCGTATTCACCAGGGCCATACCGCCGTTTTCAGCAGTTCAGTCCAGTTTTTGCTTCCAGATATCGATATTTTTTTCTTTCATCAGAACAAATAGGATAAAGTCCTGAGCAAGGTTATACGGCAGTTCTACATAGTCATCTTTTCTGATTGACAATCACTTTATTATATGTCATATTTGTATATATTATAAATTAACGATATGGAGAATGCTACCATGAAAAAACTCAAGAAAATCCCGATTCAAATTTATTTGGAGCCCGAACAGCAGAAAATTATTGGTCTTTTGTCGAAGACCAGCGGCAAGTCCAGGGCCGCCATCATCCGTTCATGCATCTCTAAATTTATTGCCAGTCTTCCGCCGGAAGAAGATCCGGCACTGAAGATTATGAACCTTGGGGCTTCAGGAAAAAAAGACATTGCTGAAAGACATGATGACTACTTGATTTCATTGGGGAAGTAGAGCTATAAAATGGAAAAAAATACCCTGTTTGTTGACACTGGTGCGTGGTTTGCTTTGGCGGATAGATCCGATCAACATCATAGTCAGGCTATAAATATCTATCCCAAGCTGCTAAGTAATTACCATTATTTAAAAACAACAAACCTTGTTATTGCTGAAACATACATCTTGATACGCCGCGCTATAGGGCATCAAGCAGCTATTAAGTTCCTTGAAAGTATTGCAGCGAGTCCACGAGTGATCAAAATCTATTCTGATAGCGTATTTGAAGAAACAGCGGAAGATATCTTACGGCAATATGAAGATCAAGATTTCAGCTATACCGATGCAGTCAGTTTTGTTGTCATGAAGCAATATGGAATTATACAAGCTTTTTGCTTTGATAAACATTTTGTAACAGCAGGATTCACCGTAATCCCTTAAATCCTCATCTCAGCCGCAATGTGATCAACTGAGGATATTCCTCAATTCCAAGCTTTCCGCCGGTATAGTTATAATCAAATAGATGTCCCCAAATACACCCCAGGAACTTGCCACAACGGCACTTGACCGTTTTGAACCCGTAGACACTGCAAAGAACA
>JAFDHQ010000237.1 GCA_019308685.1 Deltaproteobacteria bacterium | reverse complement strand
AAAGCTCAAGACATCATGTCGTCCCCTGCTGTTACGGTGAGTGAAAATACACTGGTTTCAGAAATAGCCGGCATTTTTACAGAAAAAAAAATTAATAGAACTCCGGTTACCGACCGGAACGATATACTTATAGGAATTGTTACAAGAACAGATATTGTAAAATCATATTGCTCCTCAGGGTAATAAAATAGGATAAAAAAATTATATGAAATATTTTAAAAAAATGAAGGGAACTACAAAGAGCCCGCCGGCGGTTGGTTTTGCCGAAATCGTGTGGTCCTGGATAGGTGCCTTTTTGGGGATCGCTTCGGTAGCTTTTGTTAATTATAACATCTTCAAAGGAACTGATTTGGTCATGATTATTGGTTCTTTTGGCGCTTCCGCTGTTCTTATTTATGCCGCAATCAGAAGTCCATTGGCCCAACCAAGGAATCTTATCGGCGGCCATGTAATTTCAGCAATAATAGGGGTGACAGCTTATAACCTGCTACACAATTTTATGTACAAAGACACTTCATCCTCCGGGCGGGGCTACAGCGTTAATCGCGGTTATCGGCAGTCAGAAAATTCATAATCTTGGCTATCTTTATGCAATTATTCCCGCCGGTTTCGGCGCAGTTATCATGCTTGTTATCGCGCTTTTGATAAATAATATACCAAAAAGCCGTAAATACCCGGAATTCTGGCTTTGAAATTTCGATTAAAATAAGTTTATTCAGTATTAAAATATAACAAGGTATATAAATGGTACAAAACAGGCTTAACTGCTGGGAGTTTTTGAAGTGCGGGAGAGAACCCGGTGGTGAAAAAGCAAACAAACTCGGGATATGTCCTGCTGCAGATGACGTCTCTTTTGACGGCATAAATTCCGGCAAAAACGGAGGGAGGATCTGTTGGGCTGTGGCTGGTACATTTTGTGACGGGAATATCCAGGGGACATTTGCTGAAAAACGGGACTCCTGTTTGAGTTGTAGTTTTTATAAAACAGTTCAAGAAGAAGAAAAGACCACAAATCGGCACACCAAATTTTTAAGATTTATCTCCCAGGATGACAGAAATCCCGTTTTCGACAAAATGGCCTATAAACATATCAAAAAAGGAGAACGGTTTGTTTGCCAGGGAGAAGCAGAAGATACGGCTTATATTATTCAACGGGGATCATGTCTGGTTGTTGTGGAGAAAGACGCTATCCTTCACCCTGTAGATCATTACGGTGAAGGAGATATCGTTGGCGGGTTGGGGATATTGACCGGAGAGCCTCGCCGTGCTCATGTTGAAGCCGAAACCGATCTGGAACTTTGGGTTTTAAAAAGAGAGAATTTCGAGGATATTTCAACAAAAGATCCTGAGTTGCTAACCTTTTTAACCGAAATTGTTGCCGATCGGCTTGACTCTCGAAGACCAACCGCATACAGGACTATTGGAAAATATGTGACCACTGATATTATCGGCCGTGGCGCCTTCAGCATCGTTTACAAAGGCATTCATAAGGGTTTGAACATGCCTGTGGCCATTAAAATGATGCGACACGATATGGCTACCAACGATGAGTTCTTGGATAGCTTTCATAGGGAAGCCAAAACCATTGCAAGCCTGAATCACGATAACATTATCAGGGTATACGACATTGAAGAACGCTACCGCACGGTTTTCATCATTGAGGAGTTAGTGGATGGTATATCCTTGGAAGGATTATTGGAGCGTTTGAAAACCATACCTCCGCCGGCCGCAGTACATTACTTAATACAGATCTGTTCCGGTCTGGACTACGCCCACCAGCGGGATATCATTCATCGGGATATTAACACGACCAATATATTCGTGCGACGAGACGATCGGATAAAAATTCTTGACTTTGGGTTGGCTTGTCCCATCGGTACCGAGGATATGACGTCTTTTGGCACGGCATTCTACATGGCTCCGGAGCAGATACGGAGCGAACCCCTGGACCAGCGAACCGACATCTATGCTTTGGGCATAACCGCCTTCGAGATGGTAACCGGAAAAAAGCCTTTCCAGGTAGAAGACTTAAGGCGATTATTCGAAATGCACCTAAACCACGATATTCCGAATACTGGAGATGTGATGCCGAATTTGCCAGATGGATTGCGCGGATTTATCCGTAAAGCCTGTAGTCGAGATCCGTTAAAAAGATATCAGACTGCCGGCCAGGCGCTATCAGCCCTCCAGACGATTGCTAAGGATTTTAGCCTGATACAAAAATACCTGCCACCCGAACAGCGGAAAATGTCCACCGTTTTTTTAATGTACAGAGATGAGCACCAACTGGAACTGAACCGTTTGATGGAGGAGTTCAGCATCAAAGCCCGTAAACTTGGCGTTGAACTGAAGGTTGCGGATTTCCGGGATTTATAGCGGATTGCATGGACTACCATCCACTTGATCCCTGGGCAAAATAGCCAGTTGTGGATGGGCACTAAGCTGATTACTGTAGTTTCCCATGCTGAGCCAGCTCTTCCAAACCGTTTCGATTCAAAAGCGTTATATTTCGACCTTCTACCTGGATTAGATTTTGTTTATTCATTTTTGCCAAAATACGCGAAAGGGTTTCCGGAATGGTTCCCAAAAGACTGGCAAGCTGTCCTTTTGAAATGGTCAGGGATACAACGTCACCGGTGGCTTGCTCGTCGGCAAGATAGGTCAAATAGGAGGCCAGGCGGGCCGGAACCTCTTTTAAGGAAAGATTTTCTATCTGGACGGTGAATTGGCGCAGGCGCATGGACAGGATAGCAAGCATATTCAAGGCAAGCGAGGGATGTTCGGATATAAGGTCAACAAAAGCCTGTCTTGGGATAAACAAAAGGTGACTTTTGAGAAGGGTTTCGGCGTTTGCAGGAAATTTTCGCCCGGAAAAAACCGGAACTTCACCAAACGGATTGCCCGGCCCATAAATATGAAGAATCTGTTCTTTGCCTTCGAACGAAACTTTATAGATTTTTACTTTGCCGGCGACAACAATATAAAATCCATTACAATCATCGCTTTCCAGAAAAACCGTTTTACCCTTATCATAAAACTTGTCTATGGCTATTTGCCTGATTTGGCCCAATTGTTCTTGGGAAAGACCGTTGAAAAGCGGCGCCTGTGAGATAATATCCAGGATTTTTTTCATTATTTCCCTCTTTTTTTTAAAATTATCACCTAATTTTGACATAAGTCAAGGTAATGCATGTACTTATCGTGTAAACTATCTTAAAAATCAGGAAAAACTTTAAAATCCAAAAAACTGACTTATTATATAAACAGGATTTTAGGGTGAGCAGGATATAATAAATCTTGTATATCCTGGAGATCCTTTCAAATTAAGATCTAAATAAGGAGAAAAACAATGAAATGCCCGGGACAGGACAGCAGATACTGGAAACCAGAAGCCATTTTTAAAGCAAAATGTCCGAAATGCGGCCATAACGTTGAGTTCTTCAAAGACGATACAACCCGCAAATGTGATAAATGCGGTCACAAGTTCGCAAACCCAAAAATGGATTTCGGCTGTGCGGCATACTGCCAGTTTGCCGAAGAGTGTATTGGAACTCTGCC
>JAFDHQ010000236.1 GCA_019308685.1 Deltaproteobacteria bacterium | reverse complement strand
AAATAATTTTATTAACGTCTGATAAGGTATATTATGTAAACTTTAATGCGATGCCGCAGTTCCCAGAGCATGGAATGCAGGGAGCACCCTTTTTATTGATATTTATTTAAAAAATCCCTCAAAGCTGGAATAATAAAAATATTTTCATGGGGCATTTTGCTTAGACATGCTGCGAGGATTTCATTTTTATCTTTGAAAGATAACCGGTTGTCCATAATAAGAGTAGTTTTTCCTTTAACCTTACAGATTCCGCTTTTAACCTTAATTCCGGTACTCCGAAGATTTTGCTCCGATACAGTGACATCGAGTTTTTCGGCAAGTTCTTTCAAGTCTTGATAAATTTGATCGGGTTTCATGATAATCAGAGCTCTTTTGACTTAAATAGAATCGCGAAGCGATTGTATAACTTGTTGACGATATCTGGGAAAAAAATAATCAGCGATTTAATCTTGCAAAACCCATTTTCTGTGTTATATATGGGAACTAATTTTAATGGAAGACAATTCCATCAAACTATATTCCGTAACAGATTACGGAGATCGGGGATAAATTGTTTAATGATTATCTGACCCCTGACGACCGGAAACTGATATACAGGAGGACATAATGCAATCAATTCCGCTTAAAAGGACACGGACCCAAATTCAAGTTAACGAATTCATACGAAGTGTCTATAACTGGATGGCCATCGGCCTTGGAATTACAGGTTTTGTGGCGTATTTTGTATCAAACAGCGAAACCATGATGAGATTAATTTTTGGAAATCAAATCATATTTTTTGGATTAATCATCGGTGAACTTGCACTTGTTTTCAGCATCAGTGCAAGAGTTCAAAAAATGCAGGCGTCGACCGCAACCTCCTTGTTTATCTTGTATGCTGCTTTAAACGGTGCAACTCTTTCTGCAATATTCCTTATTTATACAAGATCTTCCATCACATCAACATTTTTTATCTGTGCCGCCACTTTTATCGCATCCAGTATTTACGGTATGGTAACAAAACGCGATCTAACCGCAATGGGTCAGTTCATGTTTATGGGACTCATCGGTATTGTCATTGCATCGGTTGTCAACCTATTTTTACGCAGTTCGGGAATGAGCCTGATTGTCAGTTATATCGGTGTGATCGTTTTTGTGGGGTTGACAGCATATGACACTCAGAAGCTCAGGACAATGGCACTTTCACAGCCAGACGGGCTTGACGGCGGAACCCTTAGAAAAGGTGCTATTTTAGGTGCTTTGACATTGTATTTAGATTTTATAAACCTGTTCCTTATGCTGCTCAGAATATTAGGAAGCAGGGATTAATTTGGGAAGTGAGCTAAAGTGTAAAGTGTGAAGTGAGCTAAAGTTTTAAAATGAAGCCGCAGAAGGCGGCACCTTAGCTTTAGGCACTTTCAACTTTAGGCACTTATATTTTGCCTTTCTCTCTAAGAGTATCCCTTACAATATCAGCGATTTGTTTGCAGTACTTTCGGGTTTCATTCACGGTCGGTCCCTCCACCATGACCCTGCATATTGGCTGTGTTCCGGAGTAACGAACAACCACCCTGCCCTTTTTGCCCAGAACAGATTCAACCGATTTTATTGCATCTGCAATGCCTGCAACACTTTTGAGGTCCGGTTTGTGCATTACATCTACGTTCATGAGGACCTGAGGAAAAACCGTCATTATTTTAAAAAGCTCGGAAATCGGTTTTGATTCATCCTTCATGGCTTCAATCAGTCTTATGGCGGCAAGGATACCATCTCCGGTGGTGTGGTAGTTCAAGAAAATCATGTGGCCGGAATCTTCTCCCCCCAGAATAGCCCCAGAGGAAACCATTTTTTCCATAACATACCGATCCCCAACCTTTGCCGTCAAATGTTTTATACCCATTTCTTTCAAAGCCTGCCCGAGCCCTATGTTGCTCATGATCGTGCTGACCACCCGATTGCCTTTAAGCAGCCCTTTTTGTTTCATGAACTTTGCACAAACCGCCAGTATCTGGTCACCGGTTGCAACCGCCCCTTTTTCATCAACAGCAATAAGCCTGTCCCCGTCTCCATCAAAGGCAAAGCCGATATCGGCGCCATTTTTAACAACACTTTTTTTCAGGTTCTCGGGATGTTGGGATCCACAGTTATCATTAATATTCTTACCGTCAGGGTTATTATAAAGTGTTCTAACTTTTGCCCCAAGTTCGGTAAAAATTGCCGGTGCAACTTCAAATGTTGCGCCGTTTGAACAATCGATGACGATTTTCAAGTCTTTAAAATTATGATTCTCCGGAACTGTGCATTTCAGAAAATTTGCGTAAGTGCAGCCGGCATCCTCGATGTTATAAACACGGCCGGTATGCTGCACCGATTTTGGCGATGAAGCCATGCTTTTATTAAATACAAGCTGTTCAATTTCATCTTCTTCTTCATCGGAGAGCTTATACCCGTTATTTTTAAAGATTTTTATTCCGTTATCATAATAAGGATTATGGGATGCAGAAATAACAATGCCGGCATTTGCACCGGTAGAGGACGTTATAAAAGCCACACCGGGAGTCGGAAGAATCCCTGTAAGATATACATCCACACCCATAGAGCAAATCCCGGAGACCAGAGCATGTTCCAGCATATCCCCGGAAATACGGGTATCCTTACCCATGACAATTTTTGATGGCTTATGATCTCCTTTAAAAATCGCCGCAACAGCTTTTCCGATGGTTACGGCCATCTCAGGTGTCATCGGGTACTGGTTGGCAACACCCCGTATTCCGTCTGTGCCAAACAATTCACCCATAATCATTTCCTTTAATTTTTCTTATATTTCTTATTGTAATTACTATATATTCCTTATGATTTAAAGTGGCCAATATTTTATGTCAAAAAATTTATCCAAGCTAATTAAGTGTGAAGTGTCTAAAGTGATCTAAAGTGTCTAAAGTTAAGGAATATTACCAATTTATATAAAGGCTGGAGCGTAGCAACTCCTTAACTTTAGATCACTTCAAACTTTAGCAACTCCTTAACTTTAGATCACTTCAAACTTTAGTTCACTTTAGTCACTTTTCCGGTTTGTCCGGGTTAGGTAAATGACGGCATGATCTTCAGTGCTTCAGCAATTATGGAGTTGACAATTCCTTGAAGCCAACCGGTACCGCCATTTTTATCTTCAATGGATAGTCCTTTTATCACTAAAATGTAATCTTTGCCGGATGTTTTGATGCCCGAGTCGATCTTTTCCAAAAAAATATCTCTCAACCTCTTTTTTCCCTCGATGTTCCGTTGAGATTTAAAAGTTTCTTCCAGTTCATTCCATCTTTTATAAAGTTCTTTTTTCTGCTGTAGAACGAGGCGAAATTCATTTTCTTTCTCTTTTGCATGGTATTGATAATTTCTTACCGAATCGGACATCTTTTGGCTTAGCGCTTTAAATCTATGTATTCTTTCAGCAATTGCCATGTCGAGCTTTTCTTTTAGGCCATCAAAAAGAGGTTCCGGGAAATCATCTGATAAAAACTGAGAGCGTACATGCGTATACCAGTGTTCGAGAGCAATCAGGTTTGCAATATAAATAATGTTATTCATCGTTATGCGTTTGATGTTAAAATATTTTCCACGTAAAAACGGAATGTTTCCCACTTTGCCTATGCTTCCAAAAAGCAGGCGTTCAGGCCTTAATTCGTCCTTTCGAAGTATTGAACCGGCTGCGATGACCGTGCCGAATTCCAGGCGGCACGGACCCACCAAACCGCCCTGCCCTCCCAGGAATATCGGGTGCTGATTCAGCATAACCCCTCGGGGCACGTC
>JAFDHQ010000235.1 GCA_019308685.1 Deltaproteobacteria bacterium | reverse complement strand
TGGGAATACCCTTCACCCAAATCAACCGGAATCATATTAAAAAGGCATGCGATCTGATGATGCTTTCGGCGCTGATATGGATGGTTGTGTTAGCGGGTTTACTCTATCTTTTATTATTTTTAACAAGTTAGGAGACTGCGAAAAGTTTTGAAAAAAGATGAAATTTAATTGCCGAGTGAAGCGACATCATTATTCGACGTTCGACGTTGGACGTTCAATGTTCGATGTTCAGTCTTTTCGATGTTCTTTTCGATGTTCATTATTAATTTGAATACTCTATTCGTGTAATAGATTCCAAGAGGTTTTACCTATGTACCCTGCCCTGCCCAAGTCATACAAAGGTTTATATCCATTCAAAATAGGAACCACATCTTACATATATCCGGCCGGCTATACACAGAATGTAAAAATGCTTGCCCCATATGTGGATGAAATCGAACTTCTACTCTTTGAAAGTGCTCCGGACAGTTTGCCGTCAAACCATGAGATAAAAAAACTTTTGTTGCTGTCGAACGAGTTTGATCTTACCTATAATGTGCATCTGCCCACCGACATATCCTTGAGTGATCCTGAGCCGTCAATCCGGCATACCACCATGGAAACCCTAAAAAGAGTCATCGACCTTACTTCTTCACTCTCTCCGTCTACCTACACCTTACATCTCTCGTATGAGGAAAAGGGATTCGAAACCGAACGTATAAAAAATTGGCAGGACCGTCTTTACAGCAGTGTAAAGCAATTTATGGCTACCGGGATAAACTCTAAAATGATTTCAATCGAAACCCTGGCATATCCTATAGAATGGGTGGAAAATATTTTGAACGACTTTAACCTATCGGTCTGTATCGATCTTGGCCATTTGATGGTATACGGGTTTGACATGGAAACGGTGTTCAACAGGTATTGCAACCGAACCTCGACCATCCATCTTCACGGCGTTGAAAACCATAAAGATCATTTATCGTTGGATAGGTTGTCAAAGGAAAAATCTAAAATTGTCAGGGGAATATTAAAACGGTTTAAAGGGGTTGTATCTTTGGAAGTTTTTTCATACCAACACTTAAAGGACTCATTAACATTTCTGGAAAAACTTTGGCAATGCATGAAAACTTCGATAACCATCTAAATTTAATGCGATATCGAGAACCAAAAGTAAAGAATCCTGGCCCAGATGAACAGGCTTTTCATAGCAAAGTAAATGCACGAATACAACTATCTACTAACTCAGCAGCTTGACCTGCAATTATTAATGAAGACCGATTTTTATTGGACGGTGATTTTACTCTTTTGTCAACCAACCGGCAGATGCCTTGCTTTCATATCCCGCCACAGGTTTCGGCGGCGATTGTGTTTTTTACGCCAGTGACTTATCAAAACGCTGTATTCGTCTCTGTTGAGTTCAAATAACGCCTGAGCCCACCGGGCATATTCTTCATAATTCGATTTATGTGCATTGGCAGGATCAGGAACAATACGCCGTAATTGCTTTTGCCAGACTTCCAGGGCAGTTTTAAGGTATAGACCGGCTTTCATTTCCCGCAAACCTTTACGCCGAGAGGCGGATAGATCTCCCCTGGAACCCCCTTCAGGAAGAACGGTCTCCCAAAAAGAAGGATATTTTACTTTGATCTTTTCACTCTGGGGAAGATCCCTGATTAATAAGGCCAGCCAGCGCCATTGTTTTTTCACCGCTTTTGTATTGTCTTTTAGATCAGAAAGCCACTCAGCGAGCTTGTTTAAAAACCATTCTTTATCTTGATTGACATCCAATATGGCGTCAATCAACCAGTGAATCCAGGTGTCAGTAACTTTACGTGAGTCCATAAAATAGGGGTAGCTTCGAGCCGCCATTTCATTTTTCCACTGGACAAAAAGCGGAGCAAGCGTCCCTTGAGTATCCGGTTTGGATAGACTTCGGTAGGCCTTCAGGACCGTATTCCAGTTTTCCGGCGTATGAAATGCCACGGCCTGAAATGCAGCGGCGGCGTTGCGGCCCGGATGGTTCAGCCGCTTCGCAACATCAGCCCAACTTGTCAATAATGAAGCAATCTCTTCGTCACCCTTATTAAAAAAGGAGCTTTTCTCTATAAGGAGCAAAGAAGCCTCCGGGTACCACCTTTTTTCCCCATGCCCTTCCAAATAACTTGAGAAGGTTTTTACAAGGAAAGATTCAGCCTTTTGAAAATCGTTTTGCTTTAAGGCCTCATCAACAAGCGGCCGGCCGTATCGCCAGTTTTTGTCGAGGTATTTTCGGCAGGATTCAAGATAATTGCCTGTATCAAACCGTTCTTCATAATTGTGGTTGATGTGGTGCCAGGCCGAATAGGTATTGTCCAAATTCATATAATGATCGCCCTCTTTTAGAAACTCATAAATCTCCCGGCAGACACCATCAGGGAGCCGGATAAAAAAACCAGTCAATTCATCTTCGTCCAATGCGACCATTTCAAAGGCGTTTTCAAGATAAAAAGCTTTTTCCGCAAAGGTTTGGCCGGGATTTCTTTCGCGATGCGATGATAACCATAGCCACTTCAAAACGCATTGCGTCAATTTTTCTTCCAAAACGCACGGTTCCCCATGGTCAGCGCCCATCCATTCGGGATATGAGCCGATTTGTTCATCAATTTCCTCCATAGCCTTCAAAAACAGATCCGGATCATCCACTTCATCATAGACATCCTCCATCAACGTCAACATATCTTCCGCAATAGGTTCCAGGTCCCGGGCAAGGCTCCCGCCATCAAAATACGGCGTTTCCCAGTGATGGTCCTGAACCGCATACTTACCTTCCTCGTCACCTACTTCACTTATGATGTCATCATATTTGCGCCATAGCGAAAACCAGTGCTCCATTGTTCGTTGAAGGGACGTCAATCGCCCGGTTTTACCTCCGCTTGTTGAACCCTGATCTGCGGCCAGAATTTTTTTCACAGTCGTCGCCATGTCCGGGTTGTAGACATTTAAATCGGTTGAAGCTGATACTACAGTAAGCAAGCCGGCGATCTGCTCCGATGTCAATGATTTCATCAAAATCTGTCCGATACTATACTTTCTTTTCGCCATTTCTCCTCCCATTTCTCCTTCCCAATTTCATGATTCGGACATGCCAGACCCCAAGCGAAACATGGAGTTTTTGTTTCTGTCAAGACGTTTCTCAATCGGTTTAAAAAATTTGAATAATCCTGTGAGTCCTTAAAAATCACCTTGCGTTCAATACCGCGTATAATGATGTGATGCAGCGCTCCAGGCGCATTTATACTAACTTTCCTTGACATGCTATTCTTATGGCACAAACCCATTTAAATGTCAATTTTTCACCATCGAGCTTCCGTCTGTGCTGCCCAAGGCATCGACTTTTCTGGTCAGGTTACCGCTATCATCGTATTCATTTTACGTGATGATTCCCTTTTCATCGGTTTCTTTTATACGCCTGTTAAACGTATGCTTGTATTCATAAGAAACCGTTGACCCTTCCAGATAAATACGTTATAAAAGTTAAGGAGGGTAACTATGGCAAACATGACAATATCGTCGGACTTGCCAGGAAAAATAAATGAGGTAAAAATGGAACAGGAAAAAATCGTTAATGACATCTCAAACCTGCCGCCGGAGGCTCAACGACAGGTTGTTGAGTTCATCGCTTTTCTGAAAACACGTTACAAGCGGTCTCGGGAAGAAAAACAATCCAGACGAACAAATCTTGTTAATGAACCATTTATTGGGATATGGAAAGATCGTGAAGATATGAAGAACAGCGGTACATGGCTCCGCAATATTCGCAAAACAGAGTGGGGCAGAACAAGTTGATATGATACTTGTAGATACAGATATTCTAATTGATACCGGTCGCAACATTAATGGAGCTGTAAACTGTCTGAAGCAAATCGAGCAGAAATTTTCCGTTGCTGTCAGCAGTGTTACGCAAATGGAACTGATCATCGGTTGCAGGAACAAAAACGAACTTCATTCCCTGGAACAGTTTATAGAAAGGTTTCATATCATCAAACTGGACGAACATATTTCAGATACGGCAATTGACTTATTGAATCATTATCGCTTAAGCCACGGTTTATTAATAGCTGACGCACTAATTGCAGCAACAGCCATTATTTCTGACTTATCGTTTGTATCAAAAAATCAGAGTGATTACCGGTAAAAATATCTTGACAATAATCTCCAATCGATTTAAATAGGCTCAAAAATATATAACACAACTTAATGGTGGCCCTTTGGGCATAATAGGGAAACCGGTGAAAATCCGGTACGGACCCGCCGCTGTAACCCCGCTCTTTTCCCTTTGGGGAAAGAGAACTCTTTTAGCATA
>JAFDHQ010000234.1 GCA_019308685.1 Deltaproteobacteria bacterium | reverse complement strand
CTCAATCGGCAGTAGCCAAAGTCAAGAAAGTTGCGATAGTGCCATTTAAAATCAATGCTGAAAAGGATTTGTCATTTTTAAGAGACGGCATTGTCGATATGCTCACATCCCGGCTTTGCATAGAAGACAAGGTCGTCGTATTATGCCGTGAAGAGATCGCCAGTGTAATTAAAACGATTTCACCTCCGATTAATGAAAGCAAGGCGCGGGAAATCGGAAGCCGGCTGGGTGTGGATTACGTTCTTTTCGGCAGCCTTACGGTTTTCGGAGAAAGTGTGAGTATCGATGCCAAAATGGTGGATGTTTCAGGAGCCAAACCTGTTTTGAACTTTTTTAACCAGAGCCAGGGAATGGACCAGGTCATCCCCAAGATCAACCTTTTTGCCACGGATATAAATGAAAAAGTGTTTGGCCGGGCCATGCCGGCCCGGAAACTTGCTGTCACGTCCCAGACGCCGCAGATGCAACCCCCGCAAGATCAAACCGATGTTCGAATGCACCCGGAAAAATTGATGGCCGGCGGGTTTCAAGACGTTGACACGCAGGAAACCCAACAACCGGCCCCCGGTTTAGGATTTCTGGCATCCAAAGAAGCCCGTAGCAAATCAGCTCAATTCTGGAGAAGCAGGAGTATCAGACAGCGGATAAACGGCATTGCCATAGGAGATATCGACAGCGACGGCAATCAAGAAACCGTTATTATAACAGAGCATTCTGTGGAGGTCTACCGGTTAGAAAAAAAACGGTTCTTTAAAGTAAAGACCATTGCAGATCACCATCTTGATAATTTAATCGGTGTTGACGTGGCCGATATCAACGCCAACGGGTACCCGGAGATTTTTGTAACCAGTTTGAATCCTCACAGGAATATGGTCAATTCATTCGTACTGGAATTCAACGGACAGGCCTATACCGAGATTGTCACGGACAGTCGCTGGCACTTTAGAGTTGTTGACCACCCGGAGCGCGGCCAAATTCTGCTCGGACAGCGTCAGAAAACCTCCAGCATTTTTACTGGTCAAATTTACGAAATGATCTGGGAAAATTCCGGATACGTGCCTGCCGATAAAGTTATGCATCCCCGACGGACCAATGTAATGGGCTTTGCCGTTGGAGATGCCATGAACGACGACACCGAAGTAAGCGTAACGTATAATGACCTCGATTACCTGCGGATATCCAGATTGTCGGGAAAAGAGGAATGGAAAGACAGCGAACATTCCGGGAGGAGGATGGAATATTTTGTTACTTCCAATCTGACATCCGAATTTCAAGAAAAAGATTACTATCCCATGCGCATCGTTATCATGGATATTAATGGGGATGGAAAAAATGAAGTGATCACCGTTAAGAATTACATGCTCAGCGAGCTGATCTCATATCGGGTATTAACCAAGGGTGAAATCGAAGTCCGTTCCTGGGACGAAATCGGGCTTGCCGTTTACTGGAGAACCCGCAAGCTTACAGGCTATTTCAGTGATTTTGCCATGGGAGATTTCGACAATGACGGAAATGATGAACTGGTCGCTGCCCTTGTCATGAAAACCGGAACCGTAGTGTTGACTGACGCCAAAAGCAAGGTCATTGCGTATGAGCTGCAATAATGCGTGAGACCTTTGCAAAACGCCCCCTTTTGCCCAATTCCTGCGTCAGGCTCAAATTTTAATCCTCAAAATACTTAATGTATTCCTGTGGTTAAAATTTTCATCTTCCTTGGCCTTGAACAAAATTGGACATTTTTCAAAGGTCTCATGCGGGTTATTGTCAAAAAAAACCCGGAGCGTTGCCGCTCCGGGTTTTTGTGTTGAATGTTAGCCTGTGATTACAGGATTACTTAAAGTCGATCTTCCAGAACACACCGATCCTGAGCTCATCACCCTGATCATCCTCACCTGTTAGAAGTTCTTTATAATCACTCTCTTCTTGATCAACCAGCATAATTTCAGGCTGGATGGTTACCCCCGGTGCAGGAGTGATTTTGCACAGTAAACCGTAAGCTTGCATATCGTCTTCCGGATCGCCGGGTAAATCATCATTTTCAGCATCAGTTCCTGAAAAGGCGGCTTCAACTGTTATCATGTCGGAAAATTTATATCCGATACCCAGGCCATAGCCCCAGGCCTGAACATCTTCGACATCACCATTATGCCACGCGGCTCTTTCCTCGCAATTGGTCCAAACACCGTAATTGCCGCCGTTCTGCGCGTACCTGAGCAAACCTTTCACATAAAGAGGCCCGAAATTGGTAGCTGCTTTTACAAGCGCAACATAGGATTGAACGTCTTCCTTACTACCACTGGCCTCTTCAAACTCAAAGCTCTGCCATCCGGCCATAAAATCGAGTGTTACCGGATCCAGTTTCATGGTGTAGGCGATCTCAATCCTGGGAAGTTCCGTATCTGTATCTGTTCCTGCAGTATACTCACTCCCTGTGGTAAAATCAACAGGTTTATAGCTTGTATCCGGGGTCAGAAAAGCGAGCTTTAAATTGTCAAAGGTCAGACGAATCTGGGAAGCCCGGAAATATCTCAAGTTAGAACCGCTGAAATGTGCCATACCGGCACCGGCATTGTTACCAAATTGACTGATATAGTAGGTAAACAAAGAATGCCTGTGGCCGATACAAAGCTCGCCGGGGCCAAAGTCCCATGCACCCCAGAGGTGACGCAGTCTGATATTGCCATGATAGGATGAACCGGAACCATCTTCAACGTTCATTGAACCTAACTGACCGGCTCTCGCATCAACTTCAAACTTGCCTGTGATATCACCCTGTTTAAAATTGACGCCAAATCGGGACAGCTTTCCCATCTGCCATTCGAGATCCTGGTCATCGTCTTGAAGTCCACTGCCATAATCATCATCCGCATCATGCCAGAAAGTGACGAAACGGGCACTGCCGTACAGAGACGCGTCAGCCATGGCACTAGCTGTAAATCCGAGGACCATGGCAAGTGCAGCAAGAAGTACAACAAATTTCTTCATCATAATTTTCCTCCTTAATGACTTTAAATAAAACCGTTAACCTAATAATTGCCTAATAATTTCCGTTTTTATTTTTTTCCGGTTTCCCTCCTTTCCGTGCACAA
>JAFDHQ010000233.1 GCA_019308685.1 Deltaproteobacteria bacterium | reverse complement strand
CTTTGTGCGGTCTGTTCTGCGAAAACTGGCAATGGTCAGAGAAGAAGACCCCGAATATCTGGCCGCTAAAACCTGGAGCAACACCTGCCGACTTTACGGTATTGAAATATAAAATTTCAGCCACTTATTTGTATTCATCATAACATCTCAATAACTAGTGTCTATCCATAAACGGCATCTTTCGGCCCCCGGCGGCGTTCTCGCTCGTTTTCAATCCTCGACATAGCACGCTATGCCTGTCGGAGATCCCGTGATGTTTTCGGGGAGGTTGAAAACTCGCTCGGGCCTTGCCGGAAACCAAAATCTACCATTTCTGGATGGACACTAACTCATGGATTCGGGTCAATATGATTATTCCATACACCAGAACTTATGGAGAAGTTGCTACCCATCTGACTTACCCTCTTTTTCGGACACAGATTTATAATACTGACAAATATTTTCAAATAAATGGACAATTTTTGTCACAATACCTCATGAAATTAGTAAAATAAGATGGTCAAGTCATTGAGTCATCATTTTCCATAAATAGTTCACCCTGCTTTTATAATAAAAAATAGATATTGAAATACTTAGGGTTCGCGCAAAAATAACTTCACATTTTTACGCAAAATCCTCGAAATAGCTCGCTATTCCTGTGGTTTTGCTCTTTCGGATCAGCCAAATCTGGACCAAATCTGAGCGCCAATTCTGCGAAGTTATTTTTGCGCGAACCCTAAGGGGTTAAACTTGGGGGCGATGGATAATTTCCAAGAGCACTTTGACCGTTTTATTCTCAAGACAACCTATTATATTTAAGGCATATTTTTTGCACCAAAAATGAGGGCTTAATTAATTTTTTGATTAATTGCAATTCCTTATATTTCTAAAAAAAACTAATAATTATAATATATTATAAATAATCATTCGAGACTATAAAAAGCATTTGATTTTTCTTATTTATAAACCAGCAATCGGCAGGTAATAAAATGAAATTTGGAAAAAGCTGCCTTAGGATATGCAAGAACAAAAAAGGTGCTGCTGTTGTTGAGTTTGCCATCGCAGGGCTTTTATTTTTTACCGTGCTTTTCTCTATTTTGGATTGGGCACTTTTGAGTTTTATAAATTTGACCATGCAGCATGCTGTGAGGGAAGGCACCCGTTATGTGGTTACAGGTCAGGATGGAATCGGCGGAACCTGGAATTCCAATCCGGATTCGCGTTATCTGTATGATGATCGCTTTAGAGCTATGGTCGAAAAGATCAAAAGTCAATCTATGGGCTTTTTTGATACGGTTATATTAAATCCCGGTGGGGATATTGAAGTTGAAGATGTAAGCGGCAACGACATTAAAAGCCAGTTTGAGTATGATTTCAACGGAGATGGGGATACAGATGATACGGATGAAATATGGAACGCCTATGTCCCCGGAAATCCGGGTGAAATAATAGTGGTAAAACTTAACTGTACATGGACTCTATTAACGCCTTTTATCGGTTCTTTTTTTACAAATGGCGAATATAATTTTACGGTCGCCTCTACCATGAAGAACGAGATGTTCTAGAGATGATGAAAAATCAATGCTTAAAAATGTTGAAACAATCGGACGGGCAAACCATGGTGGAACTGGCCCTGATTTTGCCGATACTACTCTTATTGTCATTCGGTGTGTTTGAATACTCGCGATCCATCCTGACTAAGAATATTATTACCAATATGAGTCGGGAAGGCGCCAACCTAGCCGCCAGGACTCAAACCGACCCTCAGATCATAATGAGCGCAATAGCCACCACTGCCGATCCTTTGGATATGGGGACAAACGGTATGATATTCATCACTGAGGTTATGGGAATAGACGATGGAACAGGCACAGTCAACCCCATAGTTAAAAAACAATACCGGTATGTTAATGGCGGCTATTCGGCGAACAGTATGGTTTGGGGCGGCTGTGGATCTTGGACTGGTGGGGAGTGTGCCGTTTCCGGAAGTCCAATTGCTGATTTGGAAGGTGATGGTGGAACTATTTCGGGAATGGAGGCGGTTATTAATGATGGAGAAACAGTTTATGCGGTTGAGGTTTTATACGACTATGCCCCCATTATCAGCTATGTCCTAAATAACAATCCTGAAATTTATTCTTGCAATGTCTTCTAATATTGAAGGAGTCCATATGAAAATATTCAAACCAACAAACTGCAAGGGCCAGGTGATGGTGACTGTGGTCATTGTTTTAGTTGTTCTAGTGATTCTTACAGGTCTTGCCATTGATTCGGGTCGGGCATACAGCGTAAAAGCCAAGTTGAACGCCGCCCTTGATGCATCGGGAATAGCTGCGGCGCGGGCTATTGCAGATGGTGACGACGAAGCCAGAGCGGCGGCGTTAACCTTTTTCAACTCCAACTACCCCAGGGAATATATGGAGAGTCAACCTGAATTTTGCCCTCCTAATGGAGTACCCACTATAATTACAGATTCAAGTTCCGGGGATACCGCTATTACTGTATGGGCCACGGCGGATATGCCCACCATGTTTATGAGAGTTATCGGCCAAGATACGGTTTCCGTAAGTGCGAATACCACCGCCACCAGGCGGGCGGTTGATCTTGCTTTCGTGGTTGACAACACCGGTTCAATAGGTAGTGATGGGCCTGATGTAAAAGACAGGTCTATAGATTTTGTTAGGGCTTTTCACCCAAATTTTGACAGGCTGGCGCTGATAAAGTATGCTTATGGTGCTGAAGTGCCAGTACCCATTAGAACGGATAGTAGGGGATTTCCTTTAAGTACTGTTGAAACAGAAATCAGCAACTTTACTTTCAATGGCTATACAAACTGTGCGGAGGGGTTCTGGCATAGTAAAAACCAGCTTGAAGCCGTGGACTCTCCATCCAGTATCAGGGTCATCGTATTTTTCACCGACGGTGCTCCCAACACAATTTCTTCATACTTCGAATTCGATAACAACGATCCCCGAAGGGGCTCCATAAGGAGCGGTGATATTGATCCGGATTCTTATTGGTCGTGGAATAATAGAAACACTGCTGGCCTTTATAGACCTGACAGAATCAGTCAAGGGATTTATGTTTATAATTATGGGACCTCGATACCTGCACATCTCTTGGGATTACCTGACTTCTATAACGCGCATACTGCAGACCTCGACAGCAGCCCCTCCATCTACCAAGAGGACCCCGACGACCCTGACTACCATAAGTTTCATGTGGTAACCGGTGACGCAAGCGGCTTATTCGACGATATGATTCCCGGAACACGACTGGTAGAACAATGTCCTGAAGAAGATGGAGAATATCGTTGTAGTGCAACAGAACTTCATGATAGAATAAATAATGCATCACGGAATATCTTGGAAGCCATGGCCAAAGAAGCCAGACAGCAAGGCATTTATGTGTACACTCTTGGACTGGGATACTTATTGACGCAGGGGAGGGGACCAAACGATGAACCGGGAGAAGCTATTCTTTTACGGATGGCTAACGATATTGATGCTGACATCCGCTTTGCTGATGAACCCGAGGGATTTTACTGTCATGCGCAAACCACTAATGATTTGGGACCTTGTTATAACAGAATAATTGAGGAAATCATTCGCCTGACCATTTAACTAGTGTCCATCCATAAATGGTAGATTTTGGTTTCCGGCAAGGCCCGAGCGAGTTTTCAACCGCAGGCATAGCGGGCTATTTCGAGGATTGAAACCGAGCGAGAACGCC
>JAFDHQ010000232.1 GCA_019308685.1 Deltaproteobacteria bacterium | reverse complement strand
CAAAAGGCGGAAGTTCTGGATACGGTGTGTCAGGGGTGCGGCTTGTGCAACGCCACCTGTCCGCCCAAGGCCATACAACTCCAACATTGCACGGATGATCAGATCCTTGCCGAAATCGACGTGTTGTGTGCCAGAGGAAGGCATGGTTAATTCCAAAGAGGAATCCACAACAAAAAAAGATTTATTAATTGTGGGATTTTTATGCAACTGGTGCTCCTATGGCGGTGCAGATACGGCCGGTGTGTGCCGGTTTCACCAGCCCACAGATTTACGTATCATCCGTATACCATGTACCGGGCGTATGGATCCTCTGTTTGTTATCAAAGCACTGATTTACGGCGCTGATGGCGTGCTGGTATCCGGCTGCCATCCTAAAGACTGCCATTATAACGAGGGTAATTTTTATGCCAGGCGGCGCCTGGAGGTCCTTAAGCAATTTTTGCCGTTTATGGGCATTCATGCGGATCGATTCCGGTATACCTGGGTATCGTCTTCCGAAGGACAGCTCTGGCAACAGGTGGTCACGGAGTTTTCCGAAACCATTCATGGTTTGGGATCCAACCCCGGCGTTCAGGGAGAAAGTGACGCTAAAGCGATGATATCATTTTTTTGATGTTTACACATTAAGACGGGTGAATGGGCCATTTAACGGATAAATAGAATGATGGAAGACAAGGTCAAAACATTGCAAAAAGAGTTTTTAAACGTCTTTGAAAAACTTGAGGTCGTGCTGGGTTGGGAACCGGGTTACGATTCTTTACATGCTACCCCGTCTTTCATCCGTGAGGCAGAAGATCTTAATAAACTGGTTTGGAATCCTCTGTGCTCCCAGAATCTTTGTACGTATTTGGTAAAAACTCTGAATGTTCGGGTGCGGGAAAACGACAAAAAAATCGGCATTTGTGTCAAAGGATGCGACAGCCGTTCTCTGGTGGCTTTAATTCAGGAAAAATTTGTCCCTCGGGAAGCACTTTATATTGTGGGCATCCCTTGTGAAGGCACGGTGGATTGGCGTCGGCTTATGCGTTTTGAGCCATCTTTAAAAGATGTTCAGAAGTTACATATCCAAGGCCCTGAGCTAGCGGTTGAAACCGCACAAAAGACATATCGTTTTCCGTTGCAACACGTACTTGAACAAAGGTGCCTGCATTGCCGGTATCCCAACCCGATCATTTATGATGGGCTCGCCGGTGAGCCCGTAACACCCCGTGTCGGCGATGACCAAGTCTATGGGGATGTTGAAAAGATAGAACAGTATTCGCTACCGGATCGTCTGAAATTTTGGGAAAAAGAGCTTGACCGGTGTATTCGCTGCTATGCCTGTCGCAATGCATGTCCGCTTTGTATATGCCGGGACAGTTGTATTGCGGAAACCCGAACGCCCAAGTGGCTTGCCCAGCGTTGCGATCTTAAGGAAAAATTCTTTTATCATATGATCCACGCCATGCATCTTGCCGGGCGCTGCACCGAATGTGGCGAATGCGAGCGCGTCTGCCCTGTGGAAATACCGGTGACATTGATTAAAAAGAAACTGAATCAAATCGTAAAAGAGCTTTTGGACTACGAGGCCGGGATTGATCCTCAAAAACAGCCGCCCCTGCTGACCTTTGATCCCAGTGAAAAGGGAATATGATGATAAGTTGAGAGAGAATGATCCATGTCCGAAAAAATCTTTATTGCCCAAAGTGAGCTGACGGCCATGCTGGAGCGTCTTTCCAAAGAAATGGATGTCTGGGTTCCGGTTGAGATGGGAGATGAAAAATGGGGCGTTCGGTTTTTACCGTATCACAGGGACAACGTCGTTGTATTGGGCCGGCAAAGCACCCTAAGTCCGAAAAATGTGGTGTTTCCACAAGTGGAAACGTTATTGCGTTTCCGGTATCAAAAGGATGACCATGATCCTTCCAAGCAGAGCATAGATCTAAAAGATCTCCAAGACGTCTCATCTGCACTTGTTTTTGGGGCACGTCCTTGTGATGTGCGCGGTTTTCTTACGTTTGACCAAGTCTTTCTTAAAGGTAGATATAAAGATCCGTATTATGCACAACGTCGGGAAAAAACCCTGTTTGCAACCGTGCTGTGCGACACCAAAGACAGTGCCTGTTTCTGTTCATCGGTGGGCAGCGGTCCCGGAGACAGGGAGGGCAGTGATCTTTGGATGGTTCCGGTGGACGACGGCTATGTGATCGAAGCGCTGAATGACAAGGGCCGGAAGCTGATTCCCATCATGGGAAAACCAGCCACACCCGAACAGATAGAAAAAGCTCAGCGAGTTCAAGAACAAGTAACCGCCAAACCTATTGGAGAGTATAATTTAACCCAGAGTGCAGGGGATTTCACGGGTCGTTTTGAAGATATGGATTACTGGCGCGATAGGGTCTCCAAGTGTATTAGTTGCGGAATTTGCACATTTGTTTGTCCGACCTGTTATTGTTTCAACATTACGGATGAATCCAGGGATCTTGAAGGCGAACGGATACGCTCTTGGGATTCCTGTATGTTCTATCATTACACCCTGGAAGCCAGCGGGCATAATCCACGGCCCGAAAAATTTGAACGTTACCGCAACCGGGTGGGCCATAAATTTTCCTATTTTCCTGATGCATATAACGGCATGATATCCTGTTGCGGGTGTGGGCGCTGTATACGAAGTTGTCCCGTATCCATAGACATACGCAAAATCGTGCATCATTTGAAGGAGGCGGTGGATGCCGACAATTGAATCTAATCCTTTTTTACCGGAATTGGCCACCATTCAGGACATTATTCAGGAAACCTCAAATATCCTGACCTTTCGAGTGGTATTGAACGATAAGAAAAAGATGAGTGAATTTTCATTCCAACCCGGGCAGGTGGGCCAACTTTCCGTTTTTGGAGTGGGAGAATCCACCTTTGTCATAAACTCGCCGGCGACTCGAAAAGATTATTTGCAATTCAGTGTGATGCGCACGGGTGAGGTGCGCGCCCCTCTGGGCAACGGTTTTCCCGTTGATGAGTTAAAAGGGCATAATATTCTCTTTATCGCCGGCGGCATCGGCATGGCCCCGTTGCGCACACTGCTGCTCTACATGCTGGATAACCGGCAGGATTACGGTGATATCACGGTGATTTACGGTGCACGTTCACCGGAAGATCTTTGTTACACCTATGAATTCGATGAATGGCGATCCGGCGGCGCAAGACTGGTGCTTACCGTGGACCGTGAATTTCCGGGTTGGAAGGAGCAGGTTGGTTTTGTCCCAACAGTCCTGACCGAAGAAGCGCCAAGTTCTTATAACTGCATCGCCGTTACCTGTGGGCCGCCCATTATGATCAAGTTTGTTCTCATAGGACTCAAAAGGCTGGATTTCGAAGATCAACAGATCATTACCACGTTGGAAAAACGCATGAAATGCGGAATCGGCATCTGTGGACGATGCAATATCGGTACCAAGTATGTGTGTGTTGACGGTCCGGTTTTCTCTTATGAAGAATTGCG
>JAFDHQ010000039.1 GCA_019308685.1 Deltaproteobacteria bacterium | reverse complement strand
GATGAATAAAGGTTTTTCCATGCTGATCTTCCCTGGTATTTCCTTTCCACATTCCTTGGGAAGATCTGTAGCATAAAAATTTTAATGGCGTAACTCTAAATTTGCGCAGTAGTGTTAGAATATATTAATTAAAACGATCTTATTCATTTCCATATAAAGTTAAGTAATACTTAGAAGGTTTTATAATATTTCATTTTGATTGAATAATATTAATTCTCTTAAGATTAAATAAATTAAAATAAAGTTATTATTCGTCTTGACAATACACATTGTGGTATTTAATATTATTAGTAATCATTATTGATAAAGATGCAATTATGAACTCTCCAAACAATATCCAAAACAAAAAATCTTTCCAAGAAGGAAGGGATTAATATCCGTGACGTTACCATTTGTGACGCCACGGCACAAATGCTGGAGAAAGCCAAAAGAGACGCGGTGTGGAGACCGCATTTGACCGGGCTGCTGCTATGAAAGCCTGTCCCATTGGTGCGGATTCTGCGTGTTGCAAACATTGTTCCATGGGGCCCTGCAGGTTGAGCTCCAAGGATCCGTATGGAAAAGTTGGGGTTTGCGGTGCGACCATTGATACAATTATGTCTCGTAATTTTGCTCGAATGGTTGCTTCCGGAAGTGCCGCCCACACGGACCACGGGATGAGTATGCTCGATCTTTTTCGTGAAGTTGTAAAAGGGAATATCACGGATTATGAAATTAAAGATCCGGACAAGCTTGAGGAAGTTGCATCTTCCATCGGAATTGAAGTCGAAGGACGTGAGATTAATGACATTGCTATGGATCTCTACGAAGAACTGGAGCGCACCTATACCCAGGTGGAAGGAGAAATTCCTTTTGCCAAACGGGTTCCTGAAAAAACACTGGAGACCTGGCGGAAACTCGGTATTGTTCCCAGGGGAGCCATGCGGGAGATTATGGAGCTGATGCATCGGACCCATATGGGAGTGGATCAGGATTATGAGAATATTACGACACAGATCAACCGAACTGCCCTTTCCGACGGCTGGGGTGGATCCATGGTAGCAACCGAGATATCCGACATCCTCTTCGGAACCCCGTCTCCGGTCAGCGTTGAAGTCAATATGGGGGTTCTTAAAGAAGACCATGTCAACATTATCGTTCATGGCCATGAACCCAACCTTTTTGAATCCATTCTGGTATCGGTCAATGAGCCCACGCTCATTGATGCAGCCAAGAAAGCCGGAGCCGTGGGTATCAATCTGGTGGGAATGTGCTGTTCAGGTGCGGAAATGATGTCGCGTCACGGAATTCCCCATGTAGGAAACTTTATGTCCACGGAAGCCGTGCTGATCACCGGCGCTGTGGATGCTATGACCGTGGATGTCCAGTGCATCAAACAGGGACTGGCCAAAGTGGCTGAATGTTATGGGACCCATCTCATCACCACCAATCCCAGATGTCATATCGAAGGCGCACAGCACATGGAACTCGATGAACACAATCCCAGTGCCTGCACCGATGAAATCGTCATCAAGGCTATTTCCCGGTTTAAAAACAGAACGGCAACCATAGAAATCCCGCATATTAAAAATATCGGAGTCCATGGATTCTCCCATGAGTATATTAATTACATGCTTGGCGGATCTTTCAGAGCATCTTATACTCCCCTCAATGATAACATCATTAACGGCAGAATCCGGGGAGTTGCCGGGGTCGTCGGCTGTACCAACCCCAGGGTCAAACAAGACTGGGCTCATGTGGAGCTGGTTAAAGAATTAATTAAAAACGATGTATTGGTTCTCCAGACCGGATGCTCTCAGATTGCACTTGCCAAGGCCGGATTGACTGCACCGGAAGCCGCAATTCTTGCAGGCCCCGGATTGCAGGAGGTCTGTGAGACCGTGGGTATGCCACCGGTTCTGGGGGTCGGCTCTTGCGTAGACAACAGCCGGATCCTTATTGCAGCTTCTGCCATGGTTCGAGAAGGTGGTCTGGGAAATAGTATCGCTGAATTACCCGTAGCCGGCGCCGCTCCCGAATGGATGAGCGAAAAAGCCATAAGCATCGGGCAATATTTTGTCGCTTCAGGAGTATATACTGTTTTTGGCGTAACATTTCCTATCATTAAAGAGACCAAGTTTCACAAACTTTTGTTTGAGGGGCTTGAAAAGCAGGGTCTGGGCAAATGGGGATTTTCCCTGGATCAGAGCAGAGACATCGATTTCCGAAACATCCCTTATGGTCTCGAACAACTCCTGCATCTTGACATCACGACCGATAATACCGGCAAAGCTCTGATCTGTTTTCAAGCGCCGCCGGTCACCATCAATAATCAGCACTCCGCAGGGAATCGAAATGACCTCTCGAAAATTTTCATGAAATATTCGGGTTAGCGATCCGTTCAGTGCAGCGTAACTTCGTGGAGGATTCCCCCCTATATTGGGATTCAAATGCGTTTGCCCTGCCTCCGCCGCGATCCGAGATTGAAATCATGGAATAGTTGTGTTAAAATAAAATTAAAACTTTAGGCTAAAACCCTGGACCTTGATCCCGCTTTTCGATCCGGGGGCCCAGCCTATGGCCCAAACAGGGAACTATCTTTTTCCCAAATAAAAGAGGTGCATTATGAACCTTAAAGAAATGGAATACGCATTGGAAAGTTGTGAGTTTTTCGAGTTGCTGGGAAAAAATGAAATATCTGAGATCGCCGGCCTTTGCCAAGTGAATACGTATAAAACCTGTGAATATGTTTTTCAACAGGGTGATCACGGAGAACATCTTTATATTATTGCTCAAGGTTATATCTACCTGGAAAGATCCATGGATTTGGGAAAACACAAGGGCAATGTCGTTATCGACGTCCTTGGCAGGGGAAGAGTTTTGGGTTGCTGGTCTACGCTTCTGAACATCCCTCACACCCTTATGTCCTCGGCCATCTGTCAAAAACCGACTACGGTCTTGGCGATAAAGGGCTCGGATTTAAGGCGGATTATGATCGGCAACACAAAACTTGGATTTAATTTAATGGAAAGGCTTTGTCTTTTACTTCGGGACAGAATACAAGCCGCTTATGGAGCGATGGAGAAAATCTAGCTTCCGCAATCTTTGTCAGTTTCAATAATATATTAAAAACGAAAAGAACGGTAAAGATTCGTTTACTTGTATATATCGAGAAATTGAACGTTCCTGATTTGCAACCTCGTTTTGACAATCGTGGCAATTCTTTTCATAAACAAAAAGCCCATTTCGCAATCTTTAGAGAAAATCGTCTCCAAATCTTCTGCTCTCCAGGCATAGAGTTTTGTATGCGTAAGAACTCTGGCGGAAGTCGTATAACTTTTCTCTTCAGTGTCCACTAAAGCAGAAAATCCTAGCATCATGCCCTGAATAATAGTGTCAATCAATATCCGGGTGCTGGAATTTTTCTCCATCTCAAGTCCCACTTTTCCATCGATAACCGCATAGAGAATCTTGGCATCATCTCCTTCCTTGAAGATGTAATCACCCGTCTTATACTCAATTATATCGGTAATTTTTAATAATTTCTGCAACATGGAATCATTGAGATAACTGAGCTGTATGATTGATTTCAAATCGTTAAGATCAATCATTTTTTCCTCCTTACTAAAAAATACATAACACATCGATAACGTTTCAATTCAACAGCCGGCAATCAACCACGTTATGTTTTATTTACACAATATTTTTGTCCAAAATATGGCAAAATTTTAACGAAATATCGAGATCCGTATGAAAATATAAGTTTATCCTTTTCCAATGAGATGCATCGCGGGTTGAGTTAAAAGAGATGCGTATGGATGTCATAGAAATGAATTCAACACCTCACAAGAACGGCACAATTTCATCTTATCTTTCCAATTATTGTAAATATTGCCGTCACAAATGGTACCGTTAATAAACCAGCAAAGCTTTCCGGCCTGAAACTCCCATGCCGGGCACTTTTTTTTCTTCTCGGGAGGACATTTATTTATTACCCAGCAGGACTTGCGTAATTTGGCGCTCCCTCTCATCCTGGATATTAGAAAAAACATCTGCCGCTCCACATGGGCAGGTATGGATCGCCAGCCTTGCTCGTAACTATGCACCGCCTTAATAGATACTCCAAGAAGCTGCGCCATCTGTTTCTGCGTCTTGTTCAGCCTTTTGCGAAAGCGTGAGAACTCTTTACTGTCCATGGATTCCTCCCTGCTCTTTTTTGTTATACGGCCATCATAAAAGTTAATTGCCGACCATGACACAAAGTGGTAATATATATCAATGGCACAAAGTGGCAGCGGATGTCAATAAAAAACCCGGCCCAAAGGGCCAGGTTTTCAATGTAAAACCCTGAATGAACGAAAGTCGAGGCCTGTCCGCCTGTGGCGTGGATGCCCCCCCAGCGAAATATGCTTCGCTCCGATGAAATAGGCGCTGCATTTCATTGGGCAAGCATTTCACGGGGCAGGCAGATTCGAGGCATCAAGAGCGAAGCCGTAGTCGTCTACTGCAAGCCCTTGATAACGAAGAAGATGGGGTATTATCGGCTTTCCTGAAAGATAAACAAAATGGGATTTTTTTTAATAAATTTATATCTCATTCTTTTATTCTTTTTCAAAATCATCTTTTGAAGCACCGCACACCGGACATTCCCAGTCATCCGGCACATCTTCCCATTTTGTCCCCGGATTCACGCCATTGTCGGGATCTCCCTGTTCCGGATCATAAACATAACCGCAAACTGAGCATACATACTTATCCATTTTATACCTCCTTCTCGTTTATTTGTTCTTCTGGATTTTGAAATAAAACCTAAATAGATAAAATTATCAACAGTGTATTGGTACGTTGCTTCTATTCCATGAGAACATTTGCCGCCTCTAAGAAAAGATCTGAATCGCGAAGCACACCCACCAATTTGTCGCCTTCGAGTACCGGCAGAACGGTAACTTTATTACGGTAAATCATTTTCAACGCATCCAAAAAACCTGCATCTGCATCTATGGTTCCTCTTAATTTAAGCATGACGTCACTTACCCGGGTCTGGGCGTTTTGCCTGACCCTGGACCTGAATCCGTGCGTTGAACTATCCATATCGTGTGCATCGGCTTCGGCAAAGGCCATGGAAATTCCTAATGCCTGCAACTTCCCGCTGATTCCTCCGGCAATCTCGGGAATCAGAACTTTAAGGATGCTTTTAAAATCCATAATTCCGACAAGCTTACCCTGACTGTCAAGGACAAGACTGGTTCTATGCCCGGCCTCCGTACATTTTCCGGTCTCCACCTGACAATATATTCTCATCAAATCCGGAACAGCCTCTTTTAGTGTCTTATCAGCGGTTGTTACTGCATAATCGTCAATAGGCACCATCATATCTTTGACTTTTAATTTAACTGGCATATTTATCTTTCTCCTTTCTCTAAATTTGTGCCCATACATAAATTTATATTGGGCACAAATTAAGTTTCCAATGCAGAAATGAGCAATTTTTCGCAAGGTCAAGAAAATCAAGGAATTACGCGGAGGCGTACAAGGGGTACGCCGCACAAGTAATTCCGCAGATTGACGCAGAGATTGCGGAAAAGGGCCATTTCTGGATGGAAAATAATTAGGCCCGTTTAAAAACAATCAACATGGATTTTCCACGGTTTAAAAAGCATTCGAGCAATTTTGTCTTAAATCAAAACACTGCGCACAAGATCCTTGACTCTACTCTCTATTTCATCACGAACCGTTTGCATAAATTCCATGGATTGACCGGCGGGATCCGGCAAATCCCAGTCTTGTATTTCGGCACCCGGTATCAATGGGCATTCTTCCTGGCAGCCCATGCTGATGATCATATCCGGTGTTACATCCGAAACTGCTTGACTCAGGGATCGGGTTCTGCGAAAGGCCATGTCTATTCCCTTTTCCTGCATGGCTTTCACCATGTCAGGATTAATCTTATCTGCGGGTTCGCTCCCTGCGGAAATGGCTTCAATTTTATCTCCGGCCAAATATTGGGTAAACGTTGAGGCCATCTGGCTTCGACAGGCATTCTCTCGGCACACAAACAAGATTATCTTCCGTGTCAAAAAAGGTTTTATAAGACCCGCCACTGCGTCCCGGACCTCTTCACGAACTGTCGGATGCTTTTCCATATCCCCGGGATGTTCTATCCGCCAATAAGTTAAACTCCCCTCATTTTTTGCTGATACTGCATCAAAAAAATATTGGGCCGTGAGTTTAACCCCTTCGAAAAGATTTTTTCCTTTGGTAGCACCCAAGGCCAGCAAAAATCCACGCCTCATTTTCCCTTGAGGATCCTCGATATTTAGCCTGTATTTCCGGGACCACAGGGTTTGACTCCTGTCTATAAGCGCCTTGAGCTGTGCAGTAACATTGTAGAAATATATAGGAGAGGCAGCCACAATCACATCGGCTTCACGAAGCAACGGATAGATTTCAAGAGTCATATCGTCGTCTTTAGTAACACAGTAACCCTTCTTTTCGCAAACACCACAGCCCTTGCATGGAATGATATTTTTTTTAGCCACTTCAATGACATGGGTCCGGGCTCCTGATTTTTCAGCCTCGTTCATAAATGTTTTGATAAGATAATGGGTGTTTCCTTTTTTTCGGGGACTTCCCTGTAGCCCTAATACAAACATTTTAACGATTCCTATATGATTTTATAAGAGTCCATATGAGCGAAAGTCTATACACTTCAGGTCTCCCGATGACGGGATCTTCGTTTCACTGCGACAAGGCACCAAGGCCGAAGCAGTGGTTTTCTACCGTAAGACTTTAATAGCGAATGAGATTCCCGCTTAAGGCGGGATTTCGCTTTGCTCAAGGCGCTTTCATCGGCACCAAAAAATTATCCTGCGATTTCAAGGCCGTAATCCCGGGCTGTTTGAAGCGCCCTTCCGAATTATATTCGCTTGTCAATGCCTTCAATTTCACAGTCCGGTGTATAACAGGTGTTGTCGAGGAATTCGCATTTTTCTTTGCAGGACGGACACTTTTCAGGGGGAGTATCCGCTTCGAGCATATATCCGCAATTTCCACATTTCCAACTTGCCATAAGATCACCTCCTTTATGCTTTCCAAAAACCATGGATATTACAATATTCACGTGCGGTAATCTGGTCTGCGGTCACATTGAAAATTGCCTCTGGTGCTTCTCCGGGATTTAGATACTGCCGGTATGTCTTGCCGTCCGCTATAATTTCCACCCATTCAATCCAGTGTTTCTCTTCCATGGGATGGGCAACTTCTCCCACCTTAACCTTCACGCCGTCGTCAATTTTTTCGATCACCGGCACATGTTTCTCTTTAGCCGCATCAACCGTATTTTCGACAAGTAAGTTCATGGGTTTTCCGCAGCACACAAGGTTGCCTTTTCCGGCATGGAGCACTTCAACGATATTTCCGCATACACCACATTTATATACCTCAAGTCTTTTGGCCATTTTTTATTTCCTCCATTTTAAAAAATAGAACACAGATTTTCACAGACACACACAGATTTTTCTTTATTAAAATCCTGACAATCTGTGTTTACCTGCCCGCTTGTGCCTCGCATGGCAGGCGGGTCTGTGTCCCAAAAAGGTTTATCGGTTTTCCACCAGTCTTTATTAAGGTGGTTTCCCTTTTCTTTTTCCGCAAGTCTTTTCAGTTTGTAGGCAGAATCAAGTAACACACCGTAAAGAATACCACAACCGGTATCTTCTCTTTCTTCGTTCCCTTTTTCTGCAAGTTTGATCATTTTGGCAGCAATTTGAAGGGTTCTTTCAATGTTTTTGTCACAGGGCTTCATGGTATCTTTATCTCGACTTTTAATTTTTTATCTTTTTGTGTATCAAAATTCGTGCCAAGGATGGATTCAGTTTCATATTTTTAGAAATACCTTTTTGTTTACGATCATTTAGGGTCAAAGTAAAATGTTTAAAATATAATAAATATACCTCCTGGATGATATCTCTTTTTGATACAAGTCTGTCTCACAAGACAAATCTGAGGAAATTTTTTAGGACTTCGAAAAGAAATTGGGTGTTACGTATCCGTTGACCGTATTACGAATTAAATTTCAGAAAAGAGTTCCGTGCTAATATACCGTTCGCCGGTACTCGGTAATATTACTACGACGCATTTACCGTTCGACTCTTTTCGTTTTGCAATTTTAAGGGCAGCGGCCATGGCAGCGCCCGATGAGATGCCGCAGAGCATTCCCTCTATTTTTGCCAGCATCCGTGAGGTATCAAATGCCTCATCGTTTGATACGGTGACGATTTCATCTATAATTGAGGTGTCGAGCACATGAGGAATAAAACCGGCGCCGATGCCCTGAATCTTATGAGATCCGGCCGTTCCTCCGGACAATACCGGAGAATCTTCCGGTTCAACGGCAATAGCTTTAAAAGACGGCTTCCGCGCTTTTATCATCTGTGCGACACCGGTTATGGTTCCACCGGTGCCCACACCGGCAACCAGTATATCCACCCGGCCGTCGGTATCTTTCCATATCTCTTGTGCGGTGGTCTGTCTGTGGATTTTCGGATTGGCCGGATTTCTGAATTGGTCGGGCATAAATGCGTCTTTTCGTGAATCGATAATTTCTTCCGCTCTTGTAATGGCCCCTTTCATACCCTGGGAACCCGGCGTAAGAACGAGATCCGCGCCAAGATGTTTCAGCAGTTTTCTTCTTTCCATACTCATGGTGTCCGGCATGGTAATGCATAGATCATATCCTTTTACCGCGCAGATAAAGGCAAGTGCAATTCCCGTATTTCCGCTGGTGGGCTCCACCACGAGTGTATCCGGGCCGATCAGTCCTTTAGCCTCTGCTTCATCAATCATTGATGCGGCAATCCGGTCCTTAACACTGCCCAGAGGATTGAAAAATTCAAGCTTGGCAAGTATTTCAGCATCAAGGCCTTGAGTAATGGTGTTCAGCCGTACCAGAGGGGTTGAACCAATGGTTGTGCCGATGTTAGAAAATATTTTCATAGCGTTATTTATAAATTAACCGCGGTGCTTCCATGATCACCTTAGTATCCGGAGGCACGGATTCCGTTATCCAGACATTTCCTCCGATTACGGAACGCGCACCGATTACGGTGTCTCCACCCAAAATCGTAGCGCCTGAATAGATGATAACATCGTCTTCTATTGTGGGATGGCGCTTCTTCCCTCTCAACCGCTCCCCGGCATTTTTAGGAAGCGACAGGGCACCCAGAGTGACTCCCTGGTAGATACGAACGTTCTTACCGATGACCGTGGTTTCACCGATCACAACGCCCGTTCCATGATCAATCACAAAACTTTCTGCAATTTCGGCCCCCGGATGGATATCTATACCGGTTAAACTGTGGGCATGTTCCGTCATAATTCGAGGAAGAAGCGGCACTTGAAATTCATAAAGCTTATGGGCCGCCCGATGTACGGTTATAGCAAACATACCGGGATAGCTGAAAATAATTTCGTCATAGCTATTTGCAGCAGGATCTCCGTCATATATTGCCCGTACATCCGTTGCCAAGGTTTTTCGTAAGGATGGAATGGATTCCAGAAAGTCAAGAGCAATTTTTTGTCCTTGCGCTTCGCATTCTCTACACGGCAGATCGTATCTAAAGCAGTCGTGTCTCATGTTGTGGGTAATCTGCTCGGAAAGCATATCAAACAGAACTGAAACAGATTGTCCGATGTTGTATTTCAGGTTGACGGGATCAATCTTTTCCCGGGTAAAATATCCCGGGAAAAGAATTTCCCTTAATTTATTTATGATATCTACAACATATCCTTCCGATGGAATCGGTTCATAGTCCACATGCGTAAAGCATTGACCGTCATCACAATTATCGATGATGTTCTCAACAATTCCCGGCAGTTTTTCCTTGTATTGAGAAAGGGATTCCACATCTGTTTTGCATGTGTGTTGACTTTCTTTTTCACTTTTATTCATTTTATGAAGCTCCCATAAAAAACGTCAGCTCGGAAAATCTGAAATCATCCGGATCATTATTTCCAAAAGGGTGACATATTTCTAAGGTTTTCGATAATCGGCGGAAGTTTTTCTATGATAAAATCGATTTCTTCTTCAGTATTGTAGATACCCAGGCTGAATCGTATGGAGCCGTGCGCGGCCGTGAACGGAACGCCCATTGCACGCAACACATGGGAAGGTTCGAGAGAACCGGATGTGCATGCGGAACCCGAAGAGGCACAAATGCCCAATTCATTCATCATTAAAAGAATCGATTCCCCTTCCACATATTCAAAACTAATACTCGTGGTGTTTAAAAGTCGATTCTCTCTATCCCCGTTTATCATAGCATTGGGGATTCGTTTTAGTAATTCATCTTCAAGCTTGTCCCGTAACTTTCCGACATGGTTTGTCATTTCGTCCATGTGGTTTGCCGCCAGTTCGCTCGCCTTTCCAAGCCCGATAATGTAAGCGACATTTTCGGTTCCGCCTCTTCGGCCGCTTTCTTGATGGCCGCCGATAAGAAACGGAGAAAATCGGGTTCCTTTACGTACATAAAGAGCACCGATTCCTTTGGGGGCATGAATCTTATGCCCTGAAATAGACAGCATGTCTATTTCTGAATTGCCGACATCGATGGGCATCTTACCGACCGCTTGAACCGCATCGGTATGAAAAACAATCCCTTTCTTTTTTATTGCCTCTGATATTTCTTCGATCGGAAAAATCATACCGGTTTCATTATTTGCCCACATAATGCTGACAATGGCGGTGTCATCGGTAAGATTGTTGTAAAGATAATCCAGGTCAAGGATGCCCTTTCGGTTAACCGGAACAAAAGTGACGCGGTAGCCTTTTTTTGAAAGATACTCAAATAAATTCTTTACGGCCGGATGTTCTACCCGTGAAGTGATAATATGCTTTTTATCGGGCACGGACGAAATTGCCGCATGAATAGCAGTACTGTCGCTTTCGGTTCCACAACTGGTAAACACGATTTCATCCGGTGATGCGTTAATCAACGATGCAAGTTTTGTGCGCGCTTCCTCGATCTTATGGGCAACGTTCCCCCCAAAGGAATGCATACTGGACGGGTTGCCGTAAAACTCGCCTAAATAAGGGAGCATCACTTCACGCACCTCCGGGGCGACCCGTGTCGTTGCATTATTATCCACATATATGGTCTTCATTGTTTCACCTCTTCCACCACCAGTTCAGGAGAAACCAGTTCCTTTATCCGTGTTTCCACATAATGTTTCAAGGTCACCTGAGATGCGCTGCATGTAGAGCACGTGCCGCGCAATTCAACGAAAACCGTATTATCGGCAAAATCGACAAATTCAATACCGCCGCCGTCTTTTTTTAGTTCGGGTTTGATTTCACGTTCCAATGTTTCCTCAATAAGCCTGATTTTCTGTATGTTGGTCATTCCCGAAGGTCTTGGTCTATCTGTAGCGGGAGTGCCGCTTACAGATTCAATAATTTCCTGAATTTTATCGTGGCAGCTTTCACAACCACCGCCGGCTTTAACATAATCCGTGACATCTTCGATGGTTTTAAGGTTGTTTTCCTTAATCGCTCTTTGGATCTCATGATCGGTGACCCCAAAGCACTCACACACAATTTCACCGTCAACCTCTTTTTCCGGTTCGCCCCTGTAATTGGCTATTGCTTTTTCTAAAGCATCACGTCCCATAACACTGCAGTGCATCTTTTCCTTTGGAAGTCCTCCAAGATATTCTGCAATATCATTATTCGTAATTTTTTCCGCTTCATCTATTGTAATTCCCTTAATCATTTCGGTTAAAGCGGAAGATGATGCAATGGCACTTGCACAACCGAAGGTTTGGAATTTTGCATCGCTAATTCTTTTATCTCCATCAACTTTTAAAGTGAGTTTTAGAGCATCACCGCAGGCCAGTGAACCGACTTCGCCAACACCATCAGCGTTTTCTATCACGCCCACATTACGCGGATTTAAAAAATGATCTTTTACTTTTTCGGTATATTCCCACATGGTGTCCTCCTGTATTCGTATACAAAATGAACCCTGATAATCGTCATAAAAAATAAATATATAAATTTATTAATCATTAATTAATGAACTCGTAAAAAGTCCAATTTAGACGGTTTTGTAAAAAGTTCAAATTCAAGGCGTGCAAATTTTGTAATCATGAGGCGTACTTTTCGTACCTTGAATGATTGCGGAATGCAGCACAACGCAGAAGTTGGACTTTTTACGAAATCATCAACATTAATAGTAACCACTAATATAACTTGTTCAAGTTTTGTGCCAAATAGAGAAAATTTTTAAAAATAGCAGAAAATCAATATAATGAGTATGTTGAGGATTAACCCGCCAAAGTTCGGTGGCGGGTTAAAATTTGAGCCTGTCGAAGCGAAGCGTAGATCCCGCTCAGCGGGGACGCCAGAATTGGACAAAAGGGGGCGTTTTGCAGAGGTCTCTCCTCGAAATAGCGCGCTATACATGCGGTTGAAAACTCGCTCGGGCCTTGCCGGAAAACAAAATCTACCATTTATGGATGGACAATAGGATAGAAAGATATTGGAAATCGTCTCATGTTTGTAATTGATACACACTTGTATCATGAGACAGGAATGAAGCTTATTTAACAAGAGAAACGAGCTCTTTGCTGAGAATTCTGATATGTCCCATCTCCTCTTTGATGATTTTATCCAGCCGGTTCTTACCCAGTCGATCCGGGACAAAATCCTTCAACCCCAGATAAAAGACGATCGAGTCTTTCTCGGCAACAATGGCCGCCTTGAGGATTTCTTTCATGGATGAGATATCAATCTTTTTCTTAAAGAATACTCGGGTGTCCGCAAGTGCACGAAGATAAAGGACAGATTCATCTTCCGGGTCAAAAACGGTTGTTGTTTTTTCGCCCTCGGTCAGATCGGCTCTTAAGGAAGCAAATGTCTTTTCATGTTCATCTTCCATTTCCGCAAGTTCAATTAAAAGCTTTTTTGACTTAGGATCGGAAACATTTTCAGCCGCTGTCCTGTAAAACTTGGCTCCATTTCTTTCAAGCTGTTCAGCCATTTCAAATACGTCATTAGCTGTGAAATCGTATACCATATTATCGTCCTTAATTTTTTAATAAATTCGTAAAAAGTCTGATTTAGACGGTTTCGTAAAAAGTTCAAATTCAAGGCGTGCAAATTTTGTAATCATAAGGCGTACTTATCGTACGTTGAATAATTGCGAAATACAGCACAACGCAGAAGTTGGACTTTTCACGAAACCGTCATTTTTGATTATTGATTCATCTTGCATTCCTTATCCCACTCAGGGCATGCTTTCTCCATGTCGGTATGATATTTGATCATACATTCACTACATTCCATCTCAACGTTTGGAACATCACCGAACTTTTCTTTGATTTCCTCGGTGGACAGATGCGAAACAGCGCTACATCCGCATTGAGGACATGATGTTTCAATTCTGTAATGTTTTTTACCCATTTTCTCCTCCTTTTTAACGCGTTAAAGGTTTTTCGTCAATTTTTTTTCCTGAAAAAAATCGTCATTAAATCATCTTAATATAATGCAATGCCCATGCCAAAAAAATATCAAATTAGCTTGATTCTATATTCTGGCACGGTTATTGTGTTTATTGACTGTTTAGTCCAACACTCGAATCCCCAAAAAACAGGTGGCTGATGAAAACCAGAAAAGAAAAAGATTCGTTAGGGACCATAAATGTTCCTGAAGGTGCTTATTTTGGGGCAAGCACACAAAGAGCGGTTGAAAATTTCCCCATAAGCGGGCTTACATTTTCCCCGCCATTTATTTATTCTCTTGCCCTTATAAAAAAATGTGCCGCCATGGTAAATAATGAGTTGGGACTGCTGGATGAAAAGATATCCGGAGCCATTGTTGCATCTGCACAGGAGGTGATGGACGGAAAATTCGATGACCAATTTGTAGTGGATATTTTCCAGACAGGATCAGGTACTTCTACAAACATGAACATGAACGAAGTGATTGCCTCAAGAGCAAACGAGATCATTACAGGAACAAAAGGAGGAAAATCTCCGGTTCATCCCAATGATCACGTTAACCTGGGTCAATCCAGTAATGATGTCATCCCTTCAACCATTCATTTGGCCGCCGTTACTTCAATTAGAGACGGTCTGATTCCCTCGCTCGTTACTCTTCAAGAAAGTTTGTCGAATAAGGCATGGGAATTTAAGGATATCAAAAAGATCGGAAGGACCCATCTCCAGGATGCCGTGCCCATATTTCTGGGTCAGGAATTTGGAGCATATGCAAGACAGGTGGCGCTTGGAATAAAAAAGATGGAAGCTGCTGAATACGGTCTCGCAGAACTTGCTTTAGGAGGAACGGCTGTTGGAAGCGGTTTAAACACCCATCCTGAATTCGCGGAAAGAGTTATCGCGCTTATTTCAAAACATTCAAAATTTGTTTTTAAAGAGGCGGAGAACCATTTCCAGGCCCAGGGAGCCCCGGATGCCGCGGTTGAAACCAGCGGGGCTTTAAAAACCATGGCCGTAAGTTTAGTGAAAATATGCAATGACATCCGGTGGCTTGCTTCCGGTCCCAGGTGCGGGCTGGGAGAAATATCCATTCCTTCTCTTCAGCCCGGATCTTCCATAATGCCCGGGAAGATCAACCCTGTGATCCCGGAAGCCGTGATTCAGGTGGCGGCGCAGGTTATGGGAAACGATATAACGATCATGATGGGTGGACAGTCAGGCAATTTAGAGCTGAACGTCATGTTACCCGTGATGGCTTACAATCTTCTGCAATCCATAGACCTGCTTGCTTCCGGAGCCAATCTTTTGGCTGAAAAATGCATTGCCGGTATCACCGCAAACAGGCAAAAGTGTATGGAAAACATTGATAAAAGTCTGGCCATGGCTACATATCTGGTTCCTCATGTGGGTTACGACAAGGCAGCATCAATCGCAGGCAAGGCCGATGAGACGGGAAAGAGCATTAGAGAAGTCGTATTGGAAGAAAAAATCCTTACGGAAAATGAATTAGCAAAGATACTTTTTTCTGAAAACATCCGTGTAAAAGATGGAAAAGATAAGATTAAAAGTTGACGGTCTCGTAAAAAGTCCAACTTCTGCGTTGTGCTGCATTTCGCAATCATTCAACGTACGATAAGTACGCCTTATGATTACAAAATTTACACGCCTTGAATTTGAACTTTTTACGAAACCGTCTAAATCGGACTTTTTACGAGTTCATCAAAGTTGAGATTATATATATTTCAGGAGTCGGGGAGTTTTTACATGTAACCGCTCCATGAATAATCCGCTTAATTTGGGGCTCTAAAAGAAAAACTCCCCGACCCCTCATGTATTTAAACCTTTTTGTGATTCAATGGATTGAAACTTTTTCATAAATTTACGGTCAATATAATCCTTTATTTTAAAAGCAAGTCTGCCTCCAAACACAAGCCATTTTTTTCGCAATAAATGTAATTTCCGTGACAACCTATAAACCACAGGAATAGCGAGCTATTTCGAGGATTTTGCGAGTGAGGTATCAGCCAAAGATGGGCTGAAGCTGAGATGTAAAAATGTGAAGTTATTTTTGCGCGAGCCCTTAGATCATACTTGTGAAAATTTCCTATTGGGAGGTTGGGTGGGATATGTCTTTAATTTTTGAACCCATAACCTTGGATAAACAAAAAGAATCTCTTGAATCAGTTCAGGAAAAAATATGACTTTGAATATGTTCCTTTTGGGACAGATATCATCCATAAAGCTATGGAGATGCAGGAAGACTGGTGTACCTGGCGCGACTGTGAATCGTCTGATCTGCTGTCTGCTGAAAACCGGACGATTTCAAAAATTTTAACCCAATGGGAAACCATAAAAGGCCTCACGGGGGGTGCAATCATCGCAAATCAAAAAATGGCCGGTTATACCATAGCAGAGAGATTAACAGATGATACACTTGTGATTCATTTTGAAAAAGGAAACCCTGACTATAAAGGGATTTATCAGGCGATCAATCAGATGTTCCTCGAACGATCAGGAAATACATTCGAATTTGTCAATCGCGAACAGGACCTGGATATCCAAGGTCTTCGCAAAGCAAAATTATCATATCATCCAGTGAACTTTATCAAAAAATATAAAATTACACTCAATAGATCATAAATGGAATTTGCATTCCCGCCTGTCCCCATGAGGCCATTGGTTATACGGAAGAGGAATGACATCATGAGAATTGAAGAGGCAATCAAAACAGCATTTTTAAAAAAAAGTTGACATTGCCACAATGTGTTACTATTTTTAAGATGAAAGTTCTGGAGTGAATGAAATTTGAGATTTTTCAGATTAATTCAAGGAGACAAACATGGAAAAAGATAAAAAACCGGTTCACAACAAAGGCTACAGAAATGTCTTTTGTCCATATTACAGAACTTGTCTGGATCATGCAAGTAAACATTACTGGGAATGCTGGACCTGCTTGGACTGTGCGCACAAACAGGAACAAAAATCACCCAGAGATGCCATGCTTTCACGGAAAGACGCTGATCCGTATTACTCCGTTTCACCGTCTCTTTGCAGGAAAAAAAGAAGTTCACTATTATAAGCTTCAACTTTTAGTTTGATGCTGTAAAAGGAGGTGGAGTCTATGAAGCGTTTTACGATACCAAGAGTAGCTCACTGTACCGGTGGCTGCCATTTTTAGTCCTGGGTAAGACGTTAAACTGCCCGGACCCTCGCTTGATTAGAAGTCGTATCCGTGGAAGGTGATGCTGAAAACAAAAGCATTACTGTTGAACGGGGCGAACCGTCTTCGCTGGAAAAAATCAGGGACACCTTAAAAGAGATCAATTATCCCCCCTCCTAATATTTTTACTTGGAATAAAAACGTTCTTATTGAAAAATTATAACAAAAATGAGAAAAGCTTCAAAATTCTATACGTTATATCTATTATAAATGCCAAGCCCGCAGTGACCCCTATCTAAAAAAATACAAAACTTCTTAATCTGAATCACAAGATTGAGGTAGAAGACAGAAGTCATTTAATAACAGAACTCTAAAGGTATGGGCCTAAAACACCTAAAGGAGGATCCGACCCATGGATAAAAAAATACTAGTGGCGATTGATGATTCTGAAAACGCTATTCGAGCCGTTGAATTTATAGCTAGTTCATTTACAAAGGATAACGACATTACGTTATTTAATGTCGTTCAAGACACGGCGGCCTTGTGTGAAATGAACAGTCCGGAGCTTACCCCTTATTTTAAATCTCAACAGAGTTCCTTCTGTTTGCTGGAAGAGAAAAAACAGGAACTGGTGAATCAAGCCGTGGGAAAAGCCAAAGAAATACTTATGGATGCAGGATTTGATGAAAATAATATCACCGTAAAGTCAGAGCTTAAAAAAAGCGGTGTGGCCAGGGATATCGTTAAAGAAGCCGAGTCCGGTTATCATGTTATTGTCATGGGAAGGAGGGGCATGTCCGGAATTAAGGATTTTATCCTCGGGAGCATTTCACAGAAAGTATTCAACTCAGCAAAGAATATTTCAGTTTTATTCGTAAATTAATTAGTTGCTGTCCGGAAATATCTGTTCACCGATCGTTCAATATTTCTCTGTTGGATGGTTTTAATTTGTATCGGTAATTGTTAGCGAAATGATTTTCCTTGACATTTTGGCCATTTTTACCCGATTATAACAATTTTGGGGCTTCGCCTTGATTGGAATAGCGGAATCAAGGAGTTTTTAAAATTAAAATAGTTAATTTCCGCTTTTACTCCCAATATTCCAGTATTCCAATATTCCATTTTTCCATTCTGATGTTATAAAGAAGTCTCCATTAAAAAAGGTTGTAGAAATTGCAACCCGTTAGAATTAAGTTGGCTTTGGGATTAAACAAAAGATATCCGCATTAACACACAGGAGCACAAAATGGACTATATCAAAATACGATTCATTAGCGATTTTGATCAGCTCGATACCGAAATCGAAAAAACCATTAATGATATGTTTCGTCCGATTGGCCCCATGTTCATGCTATCCGCAAGGAAATGGAAGCCTCAAATGGACATTTATGAAACTCCTGATCAGATCCTCATTCTGGCTGAAATCGCCGGAGTCAATAAAGATGACCTGGAATTGGAAATAAGTAACAAAGCGGTGAGGATTTACGGGACCCGTGCTGAATTTCCTCGCGGAGAAAACGCAAAATACAGACTGGCTGAAATCCAGTACGGCAGGTTTGAACGCATCCTGTATCTTCCCGCACCCATTGATCCTGAAGTGGTTTCAGCGTCATATTCAAACGGTATTCTCCAGATCCGACTGGCCAAACTTTCACTCGATAAAATACGCAAGATAGACATTACCTAAGGATAGCCGTTCTCTTTTTGATCCAATTATCCTTCAAAAAAATATAAATTGGAGGTTTCTATGACACAGCCTCAGTCATCCATTGAAGTCAAAACGGATAAATTGCCTGAAATTCTTCCCATTCTACCCATGATTGATGCTGTCCTTTTCCCCAAAATGGTTTTGCCCCTTCTGGTCATTCAGGAACGATCCATTCAACTGGTGGACGAAGCCATGTCGCAGAATCGGATCATCGGTCTTGTTGTGGCAAAAGAACCGATTCAGGAAGGCACTTATACGAAAAAGGATCTGCATGAAGTGGGAACCAGCGCTTTGATCCTTAAAATGGCAAAAACCGAAGACAACAAATTGCAATTGCTTACCCAGGGCATGGAGCGGTTTCGGGTAAAAGAGTTCATCAAAGGCAAGCCCTACCCCCGGGCCCGGGTGGAGTATATTAAGGATGAAGATAAGGAAGATAAGAAGGACAAGGAAATTACCGCCCTGATGTCCAACATGATCAGCCAGTTTACCCGGATTGCCGAACTTTCTCCGGGACTGCCCCCTGAAATCGTTACCATGGCAAACTCCATACAGGAACCCGGTATATTGGCCGATATGGTCGCCTCTACCATCAACTCCAGCCTCGAGGAAAAGCAGGGAGTTCTGGAAATTTTTGATGTTAAAAAACGGTTAAAAGAAGTTACCCGGCTGATTACCTATCAACTGGAAATTCTGGAACTGGGAAACAAGATACAGTCCCAGGTTAAGGGCGACATGGATAAAAGGCAAAGGGAATACTACCTTCGGGAGCAACTCAAAAAGATCAAGGAAGAGCTGGGCGAAAAGGATGAGGCCTCAGTTGAAATCGAAGACTACAGAGCTAAAATCGAGGAAAAAAATCTTCCCGAAGAAGCCCGCAAAGAGGCGGAACGTGAACTGGATCGCCTTTCCCGCATGCACCCGTCTTCCGCGGAATATACCGTGGCATCAACATATCTGGACTGGCTGACCACCCTCCCCTGGCATGACAGTACCGAAGACAACCTGGATATCAAAATGGCAAAAAAGGTTTTGGATGACGATCATTACGGGCTAAAAGAACCCAAAAAACGGGTCATCGAATACCTTGCCGTTCGCAAGCTCAAGCCCGAGTCAAAAGGTCCTATCCTGTGTTTTGCGGGTCCTCCGGGCACCGGCAAAACATCCATGGGCAACTCCATCGCCCGGGCATTGGGAAGAAAATTTGTCCGTATTTCCCTGGGGGGCGTCAGGGATGAGGCGGAAATCAGAGGCCATCGACGAACCTATGTGGGCGCCCTTCCCGGCCGTATAATTCAGGGAATCCGGCGATCCGGATCAAACAACCCGGTATTCATGCTAGACGAAATAGACAAAGTGGGAAGCGATTTTCGCGGAGATCCTTCATCGGCCCTGCTGGAGGTTCTCGATCCTGAACAAAACTTTTCTTTTTCAGATCACTATCTGGATGTGCCCTTTGACCTGTCCAAAGTTATGTTCATCACCACCGCGAATATTCTTGACACCATACCGCCGGCGTTAAGAGATCGGATGGAAGTGCTCAAGCTTCTGGGATATACCCTTGACGAAAAGATTAAAATTGCAACCCGATATCTTATTCCCCGCCAGCGGGATGCTCATGGTTTAAAAAGCAACCAGATATCCTTTACAAAAGGGGCGTTAAAGCAGATCATTACCGGTTATACCCGGGAAGCGGGATTAAGAAATCTTGAGCGGGAAATCGCGACGGTTTGCCGTGGGGTAGCGGCCAATGTCGCAGAAGGCGAGATTATGTCTGCTAAAATCAGGATTGATGATATTCCCAAGTATCTCGGCCCGATTCGCATCATTTCCGACGTGAAATCGAGAATCTCAACACCGGGCATTGCGTTGGGGCTTGCCTGGACACCCACGGGAGGAGAACTCCTTTTTATTGAAGCCACCGCCATGAAAGGGAAAAAAGGACTGACCTTAACCGGCCAGCTTGGGGATGTGATGAAGGAATCCGCAACCGCAGCGTTAAGTTTTATCCGGGCAAATGCCAAATCCCTCAAAATTGATGAAGACTTTTTTGAAACCAGTGATATTCATCTGCACATCCCCGCAGGCGCCATACCCAAGGATGGGCCTTCCGCCGGTGTGACCATGCTCACCGCCCTGGTATCTCTGCTAACCCACAAAACCATCCGAAATAATCTTGCCATGACCGGTGAAATAACCCTGAGGGGCCAGGTGCTGCCGGTCGGCGGTATTAAGGAAAAAGTTCTGGGTGCCCATCACGCAGGCATAAAAACCCTGATTATGCCAAAGCAAAACGAAAAAGATCGTATTAAAAATAGCATTGTAATAAAATGAGGAGTCGGAGAGTTTTTTCGATTCAATAGCTCCATGAATAATCAGCGACTACATCATACAAACTCATACATAAGGGCTCGTAAAGAAAGAACAAAAAATATGGCTCTAAATAAATAGGTCTAATGGCTACCCGATTAACGCATTTTAATTACGAACACAAAATACCGCTGTTCTTTCTTAACAATCCCTAATGTATTCAAACAGTGTATGATTTCGCTGCTGATCATTCATTACGCTATTTTCAAAGCTTTTTAAGAAAAACACCTTGACTGCTGGATGATATTCCGGGTTACCCTGTGGGTCAGAAATACGGAGAGCCCCCGCCCCGAGGTGACGCCAAAGAAGCCTGGGACGTCATCGATTTTCAGGGCATGTTCGGTCTGCCCATGAGTATCCGTTTGAACCTTCAGGGCCGGGACTCGATCCTGGCCGCACCGTTGATTCTGGATCTTTCCCGCTGGATGGCCGTTTTAAAATCGGCGGGCCGCTCCGGACTGATTCCGGAACTGGGTTTTCGAGGTGTTGAAATCATGGGGGACATCAGCCTGGAGCTCTATCCCTATGTGGACACCCCGGAATCGGCCGGTCGGGAAAGCCTCTACTACCTTCGACCCATTTTTCACCAAGCCGGGCTCAACATCCTTGATTAAAGCATGGCCGGAAATCAGGTAACCACCGGCGACGCATCCGGGTCAAAAGGGTTGACGCGGAGGGCAAGGTGAAGAAGACACCCACACCGCAGAGGATCAGGAACATGGCCAGAAACTTACCCGGTTCGGTTGACGGATGAATGTCGCCGTATCCTACCGTGGCAATGGTAACAATACTGAAATAAAAGGCATCAACCAGCGAAAGCCCTTCCGTGAATCGAAAGCCCAGTGTACCCATGATGATAATGACAATCAGAAGTCCTATGAAAATCCTTAATCTTAACCGTAGATCAACCATCGCTTGATTCCCTTGATAATGGTAAACAGCTCATATTGTTTTTGTAAAACATAAATTTTTTTTCCCGTTTTGTTTACCCTCAATTAGAGTTATATTAAAATTCATCATATAGGGTTGCAACATTTATCTTAGCTGCAGGTTTATACAATTACTCAATTGCTTACTAATAAGATCATTAAAATTTAGACAGGATCACAGCATATATATTACCAAAGGAGCAAGGATAA
>JAFDHQ010000231.1 GCA_019308685.1 Deltaproteobacteria bacterium | reverse complement strand
TACCCTCATCGACCCGGCCCGGCTGCCGGAAAAACCGGATAAACCGAACCGCCTGGCCATTATGTTGATCGGCATAGTGCTGGGCATCGGCGCCGGAGTGGGCTGGGCGTCTTTAAGAGAATTCACGGATCTTTCCATCAGGGATTCGGAGAGTCTGGCTCTGGCCACGTCTTTTCCGGTATTGGCAAGCATTCCGGAGATTAAGACAAAAGAGGATCTCCAGAGGGAAAAGAAAAAACGAATCACGATTATCATCGCCCTGGTGGTGTGTATTGTTGCAGGTCTGATTCTATTTCACTTTCTGGTCATGGACCTGAATGTGTTCTGGGCCAAATTGATGCGCAAACTAGGAATTTAGGTTAGGATGGTTAGGAACGTTAGGATGGTTTAACGCTCTGAACGATATTAACGAACCTAACGTTCCTAACGAACCCAACGTTCTAAACGCCTTACATGTTGGGAGGTTAAGTGGCAACAATTAAAAGGTTTGAAGATTTAGAATGCTGGCAGGAAGCTCGAAAACTGGTCAATATGGTTTATGAAGCAGTTAATGGCAGCAAAGACTTTCAAAAGGACTTTCGTCTTAATGGCCAAATAACAGGAGCAGCTATTTCCGTAATGAATAATACAGCCGAAGGCTGGGCTTCTCAATCTAACAATGAATTCATTCGCTTCCTGACTTATTCGCGAAGATCATGTGCAGAAACTCAGAATTGTCTATACATCGCTTTGGACCAACGATATATAACGGAAAATAGTTTCAAAAAAATTTATGATCAGGGTTTGAAAACTATAAAAATTATTGACGGATTACTTCGTTATCTTCGTTCTCAACGCTCTAAACGAACCAAACGCTCATAAAGCTCTAAACGAACATAACGTTCCAAACGATCACAACGATCTCAACGCTCCCAACGATCTCAACGATCCAAACCAAAATAACCAACAGTATGGAGGTTATAACTAAATGAAACTCAAAAAATCAATCGAAAAAGCAAAACAGCAGCGCGAAGAAGCAGCGCAAAAAACAACCGAAGAAACGGCCTTATCCGAAAAAATAGAGAAGGTTAGTTCAGATAAAACAACGCCTTCCAATGAATGGAATGCGCCGGTTTATTGTGATAGCTGCGCCATTGACCTTGATCCGGATCAATTGGCCAAAAACAGGTGTGTCTCCATGGTTCCGGATGCAAAGGAATCGGAACACTACAAGGTGCTGCGAACCAATATTTTGCAGCGGACAAAGGAGAACAACTGGAATACCATCATGATCACCAGTGTTCAGCCCGGAGAGGGGAAGACGCTCACCGCCATCAACCTTGCCGCAGCGTTTGCCAAAGAATATAACCAGACCGTGCTTTTGGTGGATTGCGACCTGAGACGGCAGAAGATACATGAGTATCTGAATTTTTCCAATGAGAAAGGAATTGTCGATTACCTGGTGAATAATTGTGAGCTCAAAGACCTCATTGTCTGGCCCAATATCGAGAAGTTGACCCTTATTTCAGGGGGAAAAACCATAGCCAACAGTGCCGAACTTCTGGGTTCACCCAGAATGAAGAGCCTTGTGAATGAGATCAAGTGCCGGTATGACGACCGGTATGTGATTTTTGATGTGCCGCCCATATTGGGCGGTGCGGACGCCATTGCCTTTGCGCCCCTGGTGGACTGTATCCTCATGGTGGTGGAAGAAGGGCGAACCTCTATAAAAGATGTAAACAAGGCCCTGGAGATGATTCCTGCGGAAAAATTTATGGGCTATGTGCTGAACCGCAGGAAAACCCCGGTGCAGGGGTATTATTATTGAAACAAAAGTGATCTAAAGTTAAAAGTGATCTAAAGTGCCTAAAATGAACTGCCCGCCAATGCCTGTTTGCTCGCAACCCTTCAGCCGTCTTAAGCAATGAGACGGAAAATGGAAAACACCGTTACTCATCCAACAACGTTAGTTCGCCTACACTGTCGTTGGACGTAGATGATTTGACAATTATCAAAAATAGGATTTAACTGAGTAAGCTTAGCTCCTTTTCTTCAAAAAATTTAATGGGTAAATTAAATCGCCAGGTTGGTCGTAATCCTTATCCCTTGATCCCTGATCCTTACTCCTTACCCTCTGTCTCCTGCCTGCTGTTCCCAGCCCTCTGACCTCTGCCTGCTGTTCCCTCGCCTTTATTCCTTCTCACCTTTTCGCTTTAGGTTTCCAAGTTTTTTCGTAGAAAATCGTCCGTTCTATTGACTTTTACCCATAAATGCTTTAGAATACAGATGAATATATTTGAATAAAGGTGCTAATATGCCCAAGACGATAACATTGCGTTTAAAAGACGAAATTTATAACATCTTTCTTGAAATGGCAAAAGCTGAGAACCGTTCTATATCCAACCTTATCGAAACCGCTGCTTTAAACAAAATTCGCGAACAGCAGTTTATTGATGATGTCGAAATGGCGGAGATCCACTCCAATCAAGATCTGCTGCGACGGATTAAGGAAGGTTCGAATGACGCGCGCAATCTAAAGGGACGTTTCGTTGAATAAATACCGAATTTTCGAAACTGAACGTTTTCAGAAAGATTTGCAACATATTGCCATATCAGGTCAGAGAAAAGTGGGGCAAAAACTTGAAGAATTTGTTTATCCTCAACTAAGAAGCCATCCACACTTTGGACCGAATATCAAAAAACTCAAAGGCTTTAAACCCGGTATCTGGCAGTATCGAATTGGATCCTGGCGCTTTTTCTATGAAATTAATGAGAAAAAGCAAATCGTTTTTATGCTTGCCGCATCACACAGAAGCTCAGCATATTGAATACGTTTCGCCAGAGGTTTGAGGCTGAACGGTACAGTGTACAGGGTTCATGGTTCACTTTTTTACCTCGTCCTTCCCCTTGTTCATAATCCCTAATCCTTGTTCCTTGCTCCTTTATCCTTGTTTTTCGCCCATCTTCCCTCATCCTTCGTCCTTCCTGACCTCTGACCTCCGACTTCTGAATTTTGAATTTTGAGTTCTAAGTTTTAATTTCTGTTCCCTTGCTCTTCCCTCGTCCTTCTCCCTTCGTTCTCCGTCCTCCGACCTCCGTCTCCTGTCCTCCCTGCCCAGTTGAACCGGGTTCCCTCCCAGGGTGTTCAACCGGGGTGACCT
>JAFDHQ010000230.1 GCA_019308685.1 Deltaproteobacteria bacterium | reverse complement strand
TTGAATGGGATTTTTAACTGTGATAATCTTCTAATTTTTAATTGCTTAAATGTTCGGTCTTTAACATTCAACGGTTAAGAGACGTTCAGTTAGCTGAACCCCTAAAACAGTGAACGCTTATTTTTTCTATCCCGATACCTTAATGAACTCACATCCTGGCACCCAATACTCGGAATCATCATTTATTGATAAACGACATATTTATACCGTTTCCGAACTGACGGATAAAATTAAGGTATTACTTGAGGATAACTTTCCAATTATTTGGATATGCGGAGAAATATCGAATTTAAGAATTCCAACTTCAGGGCATTTTTATTTTACATTAAAAGATAAAAAAGCCCAGATAAACGCAGTAATGTTTCGTGGACAGAACCGAAATTTAAGATTTATGCCCGAAAATGGCATGAGCATAACCGGAATTGGCAGGGTAAGTGTTTATGGGCTAAGGGGTAACTATCAGATAATATTAGAATATATTGAACCCGAAGGTAGAGGTGCCATACAGCTGGCTTTTGAACAACTAAAGGAACGACTGACAGCAGAAGGGCTCTTTGATGAAAAACATAAAAAGCCCCTCCCCTTTTTACCACACAAAATCAGCATCATAACCTCGCCGACCGGTGCTGTGATTCATGATATTCTAAAAATCATTAATAGACGGTTTCCAAACATTCATATTGAAATCATTCCGGTCAAAGTGCAAGGTGACGGATCTGAAATGGAGATTGTATCGGGACTCAAGACCATAAATGATCGTTCTGATTCGGACGTTGTGATCCTTGCGAGAGGCGGCGGCTCTCTGGAAGATTTACATGCGTTTAATTCCGAAGATGTTGCACGGGCTATTTTTGCATCCAAAATCCCCATAATTTCGGCCGTCGGCCACGAAACCGATTTTAGCATAGCAGATTTTGTTGCCGATCTTCGGGCGCCAACACCGTCGACCGCTGCCGAATTAGTGGTTCCACTGAAGTTTGATCTGTTTAAAAAAAATGCCGAACTTACAAGTACGTTAACAATTAGGATTTCCAGATATATTGAACATCTTCAAATTCTTGTAAAAGAATTGTCAAATCGGCTGGCAGATCCGAAAAAAAGAATAGAGGATTTGAGACTCAGAACAGATGATCTGCTTTCACGACTGATCCGGACATTTGAAAAAAATATCATTCAACACCATGAACGGCTTGAATGGCGGTTTGACAAACTGAACTCGCACAATCCCTTAATCACCATAAAAAAAGCTAATGAAAAGCTTGATCAAAACTATAGTAATCTACTTACTTATATAAGAATAAATTTAAATAAGAAACATTTTTTGCTTCGAGAGCTTGATTCAAGGTTAAATGCGTTAAGCCCCAGAGCTATTCTGGATAGAGGGTACAGTATCACCCGAACCATTCCAGAGGCTGTTATTGTCCGAAACCCGCAACAGGTAGACATTGGTCAGGATCTCGAAGTTATGGTTGCCAAAGGATCATTAATTTGCAGAGTAAAAAGGAAGAAAGATTATGGCAAAGCAGACATTTGAAAACGCGATGAAAAAACTGGAACTGATCGTTCAGCAGCTTGAATCCGGAGATCAGCCGCTTGAAGATGCTGTCAAAAAGTTTGAAGAAGGGGTTAAACTTTCAAAGTTCTGTTCCGAAAAGCTGGATGAAACGGAAAAAAGAATTACCATCTTACTCAAAGACCAAACCGGGGGTTTATTTGAAAAACCATTTATCTCTGAAAGTGAATCGGAAGATGCATAGTTTTGATTTGAATTCATATCTTCTTTCTAAACGAAAACAGATAGACCGAGCCATTGATAAAAAAATAGACCGGACGACCCATTCCAGCGTGATTGTCAGCGCCATGAAATATTCTCTTATGGCCCAAGGCAAACGCATAAGACCGATTCTTTGCATAGCTGCTTCCCAGGCTGTTGGTGGTCAGACTGAAGATGTGGTAGGGGTTGCCTGTGCCCTTGAAATGATTCATACTTACTCTTTAATTCATGATGATCTTCCTGCAATGGACAACGACGATCTGCGAAGGGGCAAGCCAACGTGTCATATTGCATTTGATGAAGCCACGGCAATTCTGACGGGTGACGCCCTGCTTACGCTGGCCTTTGAAATCCTTTCATCAATCGAGCCCAACGATATAAATGATGCCTTAAAATGGCTCCGGGTAATAAAAATAATTGCAATAGCAGCAGGATATAAAGGAATGATTAAAGGACAGATAAAAGATATTGCCTCCGAAGGCAATCCGCTCGGTTTGGAAGATTTGGAACAAATGCACGCTTTAAAGACGGGTGCTCTTATTGAAGCATCGATAATCACCGGTGCTATTTTAGGAAATGGGAACTTTGAGCAGATCGAACAGCTCAAGATTTATGCAAAAAATATAGGACTTGCCTTTCAGGTCGTCGATGACATCCTTAATGTTGAAGGCGACCCGGTGGTTATGGGCAAAGACGTGGGTACAGATCAAGCTCGCAAAAAAAGCACCTACCCTTCTATATTGGGAATTGAAAAATCAAAGGAATTTGCAAAAAATTTGGTTAACAACGCCTTGCAAGCACTCGATTATTTTGATAACAAAGCTGATCCGCTTCGCGCTATCGCACATTATATTGTTGATAGAAAAAAATAAGTTTGCAAAATGCCGAATGGATGAAGGAGTACATAACCCTTGAGCTTTCTTGAAAGAATTAATTCCCCGGCAGATTTAAAAGCACTGTCACGGTCAGAACTGCCGATTTTAGCTTCTGAGATTCGCAAAGTTATTATTGAAGTGGTATCAAAAAACGGTGGCCATCTGGCGCCGAGTCTGGGTGTCGTTGAACTGGCGATCGCCATTCACTACGTATTTAATGCGCCTTCCGATAAAATTATCTGGGACGTGGGACATCAGTCCTATGCTCACAAACTCCTTACCGGACGCAAAGAGCGGTTCCACACGCTTCGCCAACTTAACGGAATATGCGGGTTTACCCGCATGAGTGAAAGCCCTTACGATGCCTTTTCAACCGGCCACAGCAGCACCTCCATATCCGCCGGGCTTGGTATTGCATGTGCCAAGCGTTTAAAAAATGAAAAGTCTAAGGTTATCGCAGTGATCGGTGATGGGTCCATGACCGCCGGGCTTGCCTATGAAGGTCTTAACCAGGCCGGAGACATCAACA
>JAFDHQ010000229.1 GCA_019308685.1 Deltaproteobacteria bacterium | reverse complement strand
GTACAAGAAATACGATAATTACAGCTTTTATTCGTTGATTTTTTGATTCCATGATAAGTTATATTTTCTTACTACCAGCAGGCCCAGCCGTCGCATCGATGTCCGTATCCGGGGCCATAGTTCCCGGGTCTCTGTAGCCCTGCGCCCTGGGCTTTTGCCTGAAGCTGATCATGTAAACAATCTCTTTGGAAAGCTGGGAAGCCTTGTTAACATCGGGATTGCTCTGCACCATAAGGGCATTGTACTCACCCCGTTTTGCAGCAAGTTCCTGCCTGAGATTTGTAGTATCATTCAAAAAGTTACGATAAGCACCGCTATCGTTAACACCGGGTCCATAACCGTCCCATGTTCCCATCATGGAACCTCTTGCGGGGTCTCCCCGGTAGCCGCCCCACCAGCATGCCAAACCCTGTGAAGCAATAAGACTAACCGAAACCATGATAGTAACCATAATAACAAGTTTTTTCATAATTTGCCTCCCTTTTTTTGTGTTTTTGATACTTTTTAATTAAAGTTCAAAATTTGATTTAATATCAGAGCAAAGGATGTGCCAAAGATTAAAAATAATTTATAACATGCTAGTATAAAAGATAATATATTTTTAGCGGAACAAATTATATCAAAATGATATTTCAGGTTCCATCAAACATATGGGTAAAATTACCCCAATTATTTCTAAGATTATTTTTTATTGTCTACAAAATACCCAATTTAGGTTAATGTTATTGCGCTCAATCAGGATGATCATACCAAAAATATCACCGAACCATATTCAGAGAGCCGAAACTGGGTTGAGCCGCCAAAGCCGGTTGTAGCCAACCGATTATTGGAGGAAGTTGAAAAAGAGGCCATACTTGCGACACTCGAAGCTGCCAGCGGCAATAAAAGTGAAACCTCACGCAGACTTGGGATCAACCGAAAGACCCTGCATAAAAAACTGAAAGATTGGGGGGAATAAAATTAAGTATAAATTCAGCAGAGTTATATGCAAAGCATCGAACTAGTATTTTGAATAAAATATGATGTTAACTTACTGATTGCCGTTCAAAGAACTCTTTACAGTTCTAAATCCAACTTCTTTAAAGCCCTCCCAGGGGAAACGGGAAATAATCGATGGTATAGAACTCGAAGCGTTAAACTGGTTCTCAATTCGGCCAATGACAGCAAACATATTGCTTTGTGATTTGGCCTTGGAAGGGCTGGGAAAAGCTCTTATTACCCACTCACCAATTCCTTCGTTCAGGCCACGGATGCCAAATACATTTTGATTGTAGAATGAGGCCGGTGGTGGCTCTTTAGAGGTACGCCCAAATATTGCTCCCTATTCCATTTTTCTTTTCGCCAATCCCACTCCATCATTCCGCCGCCCATTTCGTGCATCATACCTTCCATGTTCATCCGATTTGATCTATTCGATGTGTTTTCGAAACTGGGTTGAGGAGATTTTTTCCCTTTGACCATCGCATACAACAACTCAGCTTCGGTCGGCAATCGCCTGCGAAAAAATCCGGCGAATGCGGATGCACCATAGCCGCTCACACGGAGCACGGGGCTTGAAGTATAAGACGGATCACTTATGTGAAACTTTTCGTTTCGATATACAATTGGCTCATAGTCTTCATACACTTCACCCAGCAGAAACCAGTTCGTACCATTTCCTTTTACCACACCATTTTCTAAAATTATTCTGGAAAGATTATGATTTAAAAACTCAACATATTGCTGATTTGTTACCAGGAATTCATCCATATAGAGAGGCGCTACCGAGATAGATTTGCCTGAATGCTCTTCTACGGTTGCCGGTACAACCAATTGTCCTCCGGGTATGAGGTGTTGCTTCCCGATGTGCTCGGAGACAAAAGAATTGGTCATGGAATTTTGCTTCAGCCTTTTTTCATTATTGACAGACTGAACAGCTGCTGTTTCTTGGCGGCTGGTTACAGACAGGTCTGCTTTGGAAGAGATCAGGCCTGGCTCACCCATAAGGTGCCAAATAGTCATAAGCGACACGGAAAGGGTTGCAACGATAATACCAGACCAGATCAATTTTGGACGAGTAAAGATAGATTTAAATTCTAATGGCGTTGAATCATTTTTAGGTTTTTCTCCTTGGGTTATATTAACGGCCTTTTGAAGCTCATCGCGAAAATCCTTAACAGATGCAGTTCGCTTTTCCCTGTCTTCAGCCGTAGCATCCTGTATGATATGATCCAGTTTCTTAAGAAAGGGGGTATCAGGATTTGACAAAGCTGCCTTTTTAAATGGAATGGTCTTTGAGTTTATTTTGCCGGCAATAGACTCGTAAAGAATCTTTCCTATAGAGTAAATATCAGCTCGGTGGTCTGCTTTTTTAAATTCAAAAAAATGCTCCTGGGACATATACTGAGGCGTACCCTTTATATCCATGGACTGAGTTACCGGCTTCCACTGGTGAGAATGCGCCAATCCGAAATCTGCAATCTTGGGCGTATTACCATCCATAAGCACATTGTCCGGTTTCAGATCGCGATGGGCCATCTTGAGGTCATGCATCGCCTGGACGCCATCAAGCACCGGAAAAAAATAATGGCGCAACCATTCACTAATGAGTTCCTCTTCGGAATCAAACCCTTGTTCTGACATAGTTGATCTTAGCGTACCCCCCGGAACATATTCCATGACAATATACTCAAGGGAGACATCCTCACCTCCTATGTTGACTGACGCTGAGCCGTAATCAAAGATTTGAAGAACATTGGGATGGCGAATCTGGGCCATGGCCTGGACTTCATTACGGAATCGTTGCAGGCCGGTTTCTCGTTCTTCTTCATTGTCGCTGCAGGATTCCAACCACTCCCGGGAGATCACTTTAACGGCAACGTCCCGTTTAAGATTAATCTGATGGGCCCGGTAAACTTCCCCCATACCACCCTCGGCAATAAACTCAAGGATCACCCACTTATCATTCAACAGCATGCCTACTTCCAGGCTTTTATTCAAACCGTTATTCATGTTTTTATAAACCTTATAAATTCTATTTCTGGAAATCTTTTATGGATAGCACGTTGGGCATTCCTTGGTTTTGCCAACTGGATCAATAGACAACGAAGATGGAGAGTATTTTCCTCTAGACTTTATTATTTGGCTTATCATTGGAGTAAGCCGGTTATTCGCCGATATCCGCCTGGAAATGAAACCAGTTATGAAAAACCCCAGGCAAAGACCCGCAAAGCCGAATGCAATGGTTGCACTCGTTTCACTGATAGCCAGCCCTACACTTAAAACAGCGGCCATTAGCGCACCTGCCATCAGACCTGCAACCGGAATCAAATACAGAATTGCAGCACTCTTAAGGACCAGGCCTGAATCGAGGCTGACAGTAACAAGATCGCCCTCTTTTGCACCGGCCTTGTTCAACACTTCGGTCACTATCTTAGAGTTTGTTAGACAAGAGTGACAACTATGTGTTGATTTGCAACCACCGCAGACACCCTTTATTTCGGTGGCCACTTGAGCCCATCCTTCTTTTTCAATGCTTGTAACCAAACCTTTTGTATGTGCCACTTTATTGCTCCTTTAAAAACCTTTATTCCATAAAAATAATTGATTTGCAAAACAAATAATATGGTGGTTGGAGGTAATTATATGGCCAACGAAATTAGAAATATTTTTATTTTTTTCATGGCGTCTTCCTCTCTATAAAATAGATTTTCTTATTCATCACAAATCTCCTTTCTTTCTTGTTTTTATTTTGCTTTTGATTATATTTAAAAGCAAGGATCATGCCACATTGTAGTATTAATATTTAACCATATAATTTTACAGTTGTTATTTGATTTCAATATTAAAAGAAGTGCTATTTTTTTGTAGGAGGGCGTAAAAAAGTGGATAAAAAGTTACCAGCTTTTGCTCTGGAAAGCTATCCATTCTGTTCTGACGGCTTCACCCACATCTGCCAAAGCATTAGAATGACATCCATGGCAAAGACGACTCCAAAAAGAGGACCAGGGACGTGCAACCAGAAAAAAGCCGGATGGACAAACATCTTAAGCCAAACTGAAGACAAATTAATGATTATACCGATGAAGGGGAGTATAATCAGCCAAATGCGGGTCTTTAGGCCTAAATCAAGAAACAGAACCATTTCGATGGATAACAAATTGATTGAGAAGTATTAATTTATTGAATGATTTAAAGAAAACACTTTCTAAAAATGTTTGTTCACACCATCAATTAACACCGTATTCTTTAAGTTTTAACTGCAGGGTGCGACGGCTGATCCCAAGAATCTTTGCCGCATGGGTTCGATTGCCTGCGGTATCCTCCAAAGTCATTAGAATCATTTCTTTTTCGACGTCCTTGAGAGATCTTCCCGGAGTGAGACCGATCTCAGACTTTTTCATCTCTGGGTCCAGGGCCCGTAGAGTATCAGAAAATTCGTCGGGGGTTATCATATCTCCTCTAACCATAATCACTGAGCGTTCTACCATGTTTGCAAGTTCCCGGACATT
>JAFDHQ010000228.1 GCA_019308685.1 Deltaproteobacteria bacterium | reverse complement strand
ACGGATCCTTACATGATTTATTACGAAGCTGATAAGAATGGAAGGATGGTTTATGAAAAATCTTGATAAGGCAAACGAGTGGTTGCAAAGGGCAAAAAGCAACATGGCACGCGCAAAGGCGGGCAGGGTTTCACCTGACATACTTTATGAAGACCTTTGCTATGATGCCCAGCAGGCTGTGGAAAAAGCTTTTAAATCAGTATGCATTATTTACGAGATCGTTTTTCCTAAAACCCATGATATCGCTTATCTCATTGAGCTATTGGAAAAAGGCGGCGTGGAAGTGCCCGAAAACCTGCAAAACGCGAAAATATTGACAGGTTATGCCGTTGAAACCCGTTATCCGGGGGACTATGAACCGGTGGATGAAGAGGACCTTAGAAAAGCAATCGAGATTGCAAAAGAGGTTCTGAAGTGGGTGAAGAAGGAAATGGACAAAGGTCAAGGTCCTCCTGATTCTCAGAAAAGTCTTTTTGAGTGAAGGTAAATTGTTGACGGTCTCGTAAAAAGTCCGAAAATTGGCATTTTATTCATTTTGCCCTTAATTATTTCAATAGGTTATAAGGACGATTTTTGAATATTTTGACTTTTTACGAATGCATCAATTGTTTATATAAGAAATTTTTTATAAATTAGGTGTTACCGGAAGGGGAACAGGATATGTCCTTAGCAAGTCAAAGGTATGATAAAGGGCTTAAAGGGCTAATAATGGGCTTACAAAGGGCTCGCAGAATGATTTAGATGTGGGAGATCGGTGTCGCATCTTTAATAGTGAGCAACCTAATTTATTCACTATTCAAGATGCGACACCGATGCGATATTGATGCAATTTTCAGATAATGGTATGCAAACAAAAAGGTAACGGTTATGAAAACGATTAATGATTTGAGCCTGGATTCCCAGGAAAAGCTTGCAATTTCAGAAGCCTCCAAGGTGCTAAAGGAAAAATTCCTGGTAGAAAAAGTGGTGCTTTTCGGATCCAAGGCGCGTGGGGATGATGATAAAGAATCTGATATCGATCTTCTTGTTTTGACCTCCCGGCCAGTTTCATGGAATGAACGTAAGGCTATCAACAATGCGCTCTATGAAATACAGATGACATATGACGTTATCATTAGCACTCTTATCACCACTGTTACAGAATGGAATGAAGGTACATTTTCAATTCTTCCGGTCCATGAGGAAATTTCGAATCAAGGAGTCGTTGCATGAAGAAAGCAGAGACCCAACAAGAAGTCATCAAATACTGGATGGAGAAAGCCAATGAGGCATTGCAATCGGCACGGTCTGAACAACATGCCGGGAGATTAGTTTTTGCAATCAATCGGGCTTATTATGGGTGTTTTTACTCAGCGAGTGCTGTTCTTTTGAGAGAAGGGAAAAAATTCAGCAAGCATACCGGTGTTCGCGCGGCCATTCATCGCTATTTAGTGAAAACAGAAAAAATCGATGCTTCATGGGGGCGTTTCTATGACCTGGTTTTTCAATCGCGCCAGCGTGGAGACTATCAGGAACTTGTGGAATTTTCATTTGAAGAAGCTGAGGAACTTATCGCACAGGCCGAAGGTTTCGTTGATTTAATGAGAAAACTTCTGAAGACCCTGGTATAGATCTTAAATTGAATTATTGAGGGGCGCTATGTAACTTTTTAACCGTATGAGCGATAACCTGGAATGGTTTTGTCAATTTGCTTACCAGTGGTCGTTTGCCCTATACTGAGCCTCAATGTTCCTTTGGTCCAGTCTAATGAAATACTCATGGCCTGGAGAACCTGGGAAATTTCCACGGTATCTGAATAGCAGGCCGCACCGGCAGAAGCCGCCACCTTAAGCCCGATCTATTCAAGAATCCTGTTGGCTTCAAGCCCTTTAAACGCAACACTCAGGGTGTTGGGCAGCCGTTTCTCCGGATGCCCGTTTGCTTTTATCTGTCCAAGCTCACAAAATAATCCGTCATACAGCCGATCTCGCAACATTTTCATATGTTCCATGTTCTTTTTCAAATCACGGGCGGCAATTTCACAGGCCTTTCCCAGACCGACAATCCCAAATACGTTTTCAGTGCCTGCACGAAGACCCATCTCCTGGCCTGCGCCGTGGCAGAATTTTTCCGGCGTTGTGGATTGCCGGATATAAAGGGCGCCAATACCTTTGGGAGCATATACTTTATGACCTGCGATAGACAGAAGATCAACGCCAAGCTTGCTCACTTGCGTTGGGATTTTACCGATGGATTGAGCGGCATCCGTGTACATGACAATACCCTGTTCTTTGGCGATCCTGGAAATTTTTTCAATCGGTTGAATGGTTCCCACCTCGTTATTGGCATGCATAATGGTAATCAGGACTGTCTCGGGTCTGATGGATTTTTCAACATCCGACTCGCTCACAAGGCCCTGCTCATCAACCGGTATATAGGTTGTTTCAAATCCAAAACCTTCCAGAAAGCGGCATACTTCCAGAACTGCCGGGTGCTCAATCCGGCTTGTGATGATGTGGTTTCCCTTTGCACGAAAAGCACAGGCAATTCCCGTAATCGCATGGTTATTGGATTCAGTGCCGCCACTTGTAAATATAATCTCACCGGGGCTGCAATCCAGAAGTCCTGCGACTTGTCTGCGTGCGGTTTCAACCGCCTTTTTTGGAACAATGCCGTACCAGTGGCTGCTTGAAGGGTTACCAAACTCTGTTTCCAAAAACGGCCGAACGGCCTCTATTACGTGAGCGTCCATGGGTGTTGTTCCGTTATAATCCAAATAAATCGGCGGTGCCATTTGTGACATAATGTTCTGATTCCTTAAAATGCCTGCTTTCCTTATTTTTCGGAAGTGGATGCTAAAAAATCGAGCATAGCTTTACACATCGGTGAAACATTTCTCCTTTTATCCCTGATCAGATAAAATTTTCGCAACATTGTAAGTTTTTCTATTTTTACGGCCTTAAGTATTCCGGTTTTAAGTTCCATATCAAGGGCTCTTAAAGATAGAATCGATATGCCAGGGTGGCTATCCTTTCGCTGACCGAAGGCTGTGCCAGAAAAACAGCCTCGGCAGCTTTTGAAAAACTTTTGAGCTTAACAACTTTGCAAAAAACCTCAAGCTGCCTGAGGTCAAAATCTATAGACGGTATGTTATGAGGGTCACCTTTTTTCATAGGACATATCAGCCATTTCCGGATTGAAAAGGGTTACTATTTTTTATATTTCCTCTCT
>JAFDHQ010000038.1 GCA_019308685.1 Deltaproteobacteria bacterium | reverse complement strand
GCACGATCATTTGCTGAGTCGCGGGATCAATGGACGCTGCAATCGGGTCCGCCAACTTCTTCGGCTTTTTCGCCTTTACTACTTTTTTTTCTTCTGCCATTAGAGGTTCCTCCTTTTTAGATAATTTTTTCATTCACTGAAAGGTTTGGTTTTTGATAACTTGACAAATCAATAATAATAGTAATGATTACTAATAACTCTATTTATTTAACATTTTTTTGTCAATAATTAAAATAAATTTTTTCTGTTCATGGTCTTCAAGTCATGGACCCATCGATACAAACTTGCTGGATAATGCCTTGAATAATTTTTCCGCAAGATTTGACCAAAATTTAGGCGGTTTCAGTCAGGCTCCCAAGTTTCCGTCTCCCTCCATACAGAATTTTTTATTGGCTTATTATTATTCGAAAAATAACGACAAAAAAGATAACTTAAGCGATACGGCCCTTGAAATGGCAAATTCTACACTCCGTGCCATGGCAACCGGCGGAATTTATGATCAATTGGGCGGAGGATTTCACCGCTATTCCACAGATGCGAAATGGCACGTCCCTCATTTTGAAAAGATGCTCTATGACAATGCCCAGCTGTTAAAAAACTATCTGGATGCTTTTCTGATTACCCGTGACACGTTTTTTGAAAAGGTTGTCAGGGAAACCGCCGACTATGTTCTGCGGGATATGACCCATCCGGATGGCGGATTTTATTCGGCGGAAGATGCTGATAGTATACCGTCAGACTCAGGCGAAAATGGGGGTCATAAAAAGAAAATCGAAGGGGCCTTCTATGTGTGGGGGCAAAGTGAGATCGATGCTGTATTAGGTCCTGAGCCGGGTAAGATATTTTCTTACCACTACGGATTGCATTCGGAAGGAAATGTCGAATATGATCCACATGGGGATTTTACAGGTAAAAATATTTTATTTGCCGCCCATTCTCTGGATGAGACCGCTGATAAATTTGGCCGATCGAAAAGTGAGATAGCCCAATTGATGGATGAATCGAAATCAAAGCTATTACAGGCCCGAGCCGCCAGACCCCGGCCATACCTGGACGACAAAGTCCTTACCTCTTGGAATGGCCTTATGATATCTGCCTTGTCCAGGGCATATCAAGTGTTAGAAGACGAAAGATACCTGATGGCAGCCCGAAATGCAGCGAAATTTATCCAGAAAAATCTTTATCATTCTGAAACCAAACTACTTTACAGACGGTAGCGTAAAGGAGAGAGAAAAATTGTCGGTATGGCCAGTGACTATGCTTTTTTAATCCAGGGCCTCATTGATCTTTATGAAGCCGATTTCGATCCAGGATGGCTGGAATGGGCCCTTGAACTCATGGACGAACAGATAACATTGTTTTACGATACAGAAAATGGCGGCTTTTTATGACCCGCAAGGGACATGATAAAAAGATTGGTTTGCGTGTCAAGGAGGATGCTGACAGTGTAACACCTTCCGCCGGATCGGTGGCTGTTTTGAATGCATTGCGTCTTGAGAGGTTTGCCGATTCAGGGAAATATTCGACCGTGGTCGAACGAACTTTGGAAAGTGTTCTATCAAGAATTAATCCACAGCCGGATTCAGCCCCGGAACTTCTGGTTGCCCTGATTATATCACGGTTAAAACCGGTTGAAGTGGTCATCGACGGAGATCGTAACGGGGAAGATACGCGCTCAATGCTCAGAACCGTAATTCCTTGATTTCCTTGATCTTGCGAAAAATTGCTAATTTCTAAATTGGAAACTTAATTTGTGTCCAATAAATGTTTAAGGATGAATACTTATAAACAGAATAAGGGGTAGATCATGGACTTTATAGATGTTATTAAAAATAGACGTGCGGTTAATTTTTTTGATCCGGATAATTACTGGATTCCGCTTTTACTGGCTGTTGGATATTTCAATAAAGACATGGCATTGGCTCCTCCCAAATGGCGCAAATCCTTTGAAGAAATAGTTGTAAAATTCCATTAAGTATGCTTTGATACTTTTAAATAATAATTTATGGTGGAAGGATACTCATATGTCTGACAACCCGGTGAAAATATATTCTCTAAGCACCTGTAGCCATTGCAAGTCCACCAAAAAATTCCTTAGCGATTGCACAATTCTGTATGATTTTGTTGACGTCGATCTTCTGGAAGGAGAAGAACGCAAGGCAATACTGGAAGATGTTAAAAAATTCAATCCCAAATGTTCTTTTCCTACAATTATCATCGGCGATAAAGTTATCGTGGGATTTAAGGAAAATGAGATAAGGGAGGCGCTTGGATTATAATGGAAGTCGAAAAACTCTATGAAATGCTGAAAAAGACTCAGGAGTCCAAGGGGTATTTTTTTAACAAGGATAGAGAGCGGGTGTTTGAACTGCTTGAAGCCTTGATTACCAACAAGAAGCGCTACGGCTACATGGCATGCCCCTGCAGGCTGGCTTCCGGAAATAAAGATAATGACAAAGATATAATTTGTCCCTGTGTCTACAGGGCCCCGGATGTTGAAGAATACGGCAGTTGCTATTGCAGCCTGTATGTATCAGAGGAATGGAACCAGGATAAAATTCCCCACGAACATGTCCCGGAACGAAGACCTCCTGAAAAGATTTTGTTTTAAATTATTGTAGTTAGTGTCCCTCACTATTTAGTCTTATTCCCCACGGCTATTTCTTTTTGTCTTTTAATACGACGTTTCCAAAAGGCCATCACGCCATCCTTGCCGAAAGAAATTTGGACAAGCGCCCAGCCTTTACTTCCCCGGTTGTTCAGAATATCAGCCAAAATTCTTGTCTGGTCTTTTGAGACTTCATCAATACCGCATTGGCCAGACTCACTACAAAAATAGATGACCTTATCAAAGGTGTCCGCTGAATGCCGGGTAACCTCATATTCAAAACGCTCCATAAGGCCTCCTTTTTATCTGGACAAACTTTTCTATCAATAATTGGCAGATGACCACGGGCGTGAACCCGTGGGTGAATGCCAAAGATAAAATTGATTAATACATTGTTTAAACATAAAAAAACCTTAGAGAACAAATCATGTTTAAAAATGGTTATTAAAACGAAAATAAATAACGCAAGGATCATACCAATCGAAGATGAGCAAGGATCATACCAATCGAAGATGAGCTTTTCGAGGCAAAGGTTTTTGAAATAATCGGACACAACCTTGAATTTACCGGTCTTTGTCCTGAATGCTCAAAAAAAATCCACACAAATGACCATTAAAGAATCTTTTCTTATGACAAATGTCTCATGATACACTTATGTTTCATGCCTAAAATATGAGACGTTTTTTTAATTTCGTCCTGTGCTTTTCCTCTCCGGATCATCTTATGTGAATCATTAAATATCCATTAAATTTTATTACTATTCCTTGTTATACTTATATTCTGCATAAATTATTTTTGAAAATGGTTTAGCCTTCAGGAGCGCAAATTTTATTCAATTTGCTTTGTTAACAAAAGGTTGCGATAGCACTCTACAGATTCCCTTTCTATAAACTTTCTCACCGGAACACTCGACGTTTGCAGAAAGAGTTTACTTGTTTTTGTAAAAGAATGCCCATTTAGTCGCTATTATCGGGTTTTAATTTTATTTTATAAAATTTGGCACGAATTTTGATTAAATACTAAGATGAAATATAGAAAATTTATTTATCACCAAAGAACGAAAATATAGAAACACGAAATCAAAGAATCACTTTTTCAAGATTTTGTTTTTTGTGATTGTTTTTAATTATTTTACCAAAAAAACAGAAACGGAGGTGTAAAATGGAAGCATGTCAACCGATTTTAAATACGGGCCTCCGGGGTTTTAAAGTCGCAACAACCAGGATCAGTGATGTTGACGGTACTGTAGGCAGATTGATTTACAGGGGGTATCTTGTCCAGGATCTGGCCGGAAAAGTCTCGTTTGAAGAGGTTGCTTATCTTCTTCTCTTTGAAAGACTGCCTCAAAAAGAAGAACTTGAAAACTTCAAGAAACAGCTTGCCGGAGAAAGGGGGATCCCGTCCGAGATGATTGCAGCCTTAGAAACAAGGCCTAAAGACGCTCTTCCCATGGATATCCTCCAGTCGGCGGTTTCGATGTTGGCGAACCATGATCCTGATGCCAGAGAGTATTCTCCTGAAGCGACACTTCGTATGGCCGTAAGGCTCGTCGCAAAATTCCCAACCATTGTTGCCGCCTGGGACCGCATCCGGAACAATAAAAAACCGGTTGAGCCAAATCCGGACTTGAGTCATGCAGCCAACTTTCTTTATATGCTCAACGGAACCATTCCTGATGATGAATTGGCCGGATTTTTTGACACTTGCCTGGTGCTGCATGCAGAACATTCTTTTAATGCCTCGACATTTTCGGCAAGACAGGTTGCATCCACGAGAGCCCACATGTACGCTGCCGTTGCTGCCGGCGTAGGATCTTTATCCGGAGAATTGCACGGTGGTGCAAATACGCGGGTTATGGAGATGTTCATCGATATTGTCACTGTTGACAGGGTTGAAGCGTATGTAAACAATTTGCTCGATTCCGGCGGAAAAATCATGGGGATGGGCCATGCGGTTTATAAAACCGATGGCCCCCGGGCACATATCCTTGCGCCCATGTCCAAGAAAATGGGCGAACGTACCGGCGAGACCAAATGGTACGAAATGTCTAAAGTTCTTGAAAAAAAGGGCAAGGAAGCCTTTAAACAGAGGAAGGGAAGAGTTATTTTTGTGAATGTCGATTTTTACAGCGCATCTCTTTATTACTATATGGGAATACCGACAGATCTCTTTACATCATTATTTGCCATTGCCAGGATCACCGGATGGGCCGCTCATGTTATTGAAGAGCAATTTGGAGGCGCTGCGTCCAAACCGGTGCTTTACCGTCCCGACTCACAATATATTGGCGATTACTGCGGCCCGGATCAGTGCAGTTTTGTACCCATGGAAGCAAGATGATTTAAAATCAAGTTAAATAGGACACAGATTTCCGCAGATATACATAGATAATATTGTTATTTTGCAATTTAAGAATCTTGATAATCTGTGTTCACCTGCCCGCTCGTGCCTTGCAATGGCAGGCGGGTCTGTGTCCAAAAAAGGAAATTCCTATACTATCATGGTGTCAATTTAACCTATTGAAAAGAATAAGTTTAACTAACATGGTTGTTTTGAACTGGATAATAAAAAGGAGGTCCTGTGAAAAAGTGGCAATGTACGGTGTGCGGTTATATACATGAAGGAGATGAACCCCCTGAAGAATGTCCTGTGTGCGGAGCTGATCGAAGCAAATTTATTGAGATAGTTTCTGAAGAACCGGTAGAAACGGAAACGGATCAGCCGGAACCTGAAGACAAAAAGATGGATTCAAAACCTGAACCACCTATTTTCAGCCCAAAACTAAACTTTATTTTCGATCTAATGGTAAAACATCATGTCCACCCGATTTCGGTCCACATCCCAAACGGAGTACTTCCAGCTTCTGTTATATTTATTGTTTTAGCCGTATTATTTAATTTCAGCGGTCTAAGTAAAGCCGCTTTTTACAATTTGATATTTGTTGTTCTAACCCTGCCGTTGGTCCTTTTTTCAGGGTATATCGAATGGCAGAAAAAATACAAAGGCCAAATGACTTGTCTGTTTAAAACTAAGATCATTTGTGCTGCCGTGGTTTCATTAACGGCGGTCATTTTGGTGGTATGGCTTTTCTTTGATCCCCAGGCATCAACTTCATCGACGAATTGGTTATTTCTTCTGATTAACTTGGTCATGCTTACGGCGGCCGGCATTGCGGGCTTTATTGGGGGAAAGTTTGTTTTTAAAGACTAAATAAAAAAAGAGAGAGGGAGGTATAAAAAATTCAGTGTTTGCTGAATTTAGTTTAAAATTAATAAAATCGGTTAATTAAAATTAGAAAGGAGAAAAATAATGAGTCAAACAGAACAAAATTTATTGGAAGCATTTGCAGGGGAATCACAGGCCAACCGAAAATATCTGGCATTTGCTAAAAAGGCGGATCAGGAAGGCTACCCCCAGGCGGCTAAACTCTTCAGGGCGGCTGCAGAGGCCGAAACCGTTCATGCACATGCCCATTTGAGTGCACTCAAGGCCATTAAAACGACCGCTGAAAACCTTAAAGAAGCCATTGCCGGTGAAACCCATGAATTTAATATTATGTACCCGGCCATGATCGAAACGGCAAAATCAGAGGGTAATACAGCGGCGGAGCGCAGCTTTACCTATGCCAATGCTGTTGAGAAGGTGCATGCCGACCTTTACCAAAAAGCCCTGGACAATCTGGATAGTCCGGAAGAAGTGGACTGTTATTATGTGTGCGCCGTTTGCGGCTATACCTGTGAAAATGAGCCGCCGGAAACCTGTCCGGTTTGCAAAGCTAATATCAAAGCTTTTTCCAAGGTTGAATAAGAGGTGAACCATATGAAATGTCCGGTTTGCGAGTGTATTAAATTTTATGTGAAAGATCCGGCCGATGAGTATGAAACCTATGAGTTTGAATGCCGGGATGGTGAGGTTTGCTTTGATTCTGGAGTTAGTGATTCTGAAATTCCTGAAATAGGTAAAGAGACCGAAACGTATTGTAATAAGTGTGCCTGGCACGACAAATTTAAAAAATTATCGAAGAAAGGAGATTAAAAAATGAAAAAGGTGATCGTTGGGTATTACAGTAGAACAGGAAATACGGCAAAGATGGCGGAATATATTGCAGAAGGAATCCGAATAACGGGAAATAGTGCTGACCTGAAAAAGATTTCTGAAATTAAAAGCGAAAAAGATCTGGAAGGATACGATGGATTTGTTTTCGGCTGTCCGACGTATCATAGAGATATCACCGCCGGCATGAAAACATTTCTATTTGTGGCTGAGAAGGCAAATTTGGTAGGGAAAATGGGAGGGGCTTTCGGTTCCTATACACATAGTGGAGAATCTGCGAATATGATCTATGATACCATGCTTCATGTTTTCAAAATGGACATGGTCGATTTGGGTGCATTAGATCTTAAAGAACAGGTTCTTGAAACAGATGAAGGGTTGCGCGCCTGTCAGGATTACGGAAAAGCTATTGGTGAGAAGTTTAATTAGTTATCATCGCGAGAATGCCCTTTTTTGCTTTTAAATCGTGCCTGAACGAAGACTCGAAATTTTTCTTAAGATCAAGCCTCTATCCTGTAGCGCCTACGACCCGGAGAGAAAGACAAAAATATTAACTACCCCAGAGAAATAGGCTTCGATCCGTGAAATGGATACTGCTCTGGTTGAATAGACTGTGTATTTCATGGTTAGGCCCAGATATTGGCGAAAAAAGCTGTTTTCGTTCAGGCACCAAGTACTTATTTTAGAGAGCACAAGGAGAAAAACATGAAAGTGAAAGTCACAGAAAATTGTATGGGAGACAGACGTTGCAACGACTTATGTCCCGAGGTTTTTGAATACGATGAAGATGAACTGAAATCTATGGTCAAGTTTGATGAAATTCCCGGGGAATACCAATCGATTGTGAGGCAGGCTGCGGATGAATGCGGTGCTCAAGCCATTATAATAGAAGATGATTGATCCAATGAAGGATCATTATTCAGGAGATTTGTTATGGAAGAACTATCCATTCTTATAGGTGGAAAAGCGGGTGATGGTATAAGGCAAGCCGGTCAGACACTTGCCAGACTTTTGAATAGAATGGGCTATCGTATTTTTTTCTACGATGACTATCCCTCGCTAATTCGTGGGGGACACAATTTTTCTATCATAAGAGCCTCAAAAAAGAAAATTCTGGCTCACAAGGAAAAAGTGGACCTCATCGTTGCTTTAAACCAGGATGCGGTAGAAAAACACAGACATCGCCTGAACTCTGGTGGAGTGATTCTCTATGATTCCAAAAAAGTGGAGGCTCAAGGCGTCGGCATTGACTTTATGGGTCTGGTTAAAGAGTTGGAAGGAGCGCCCATTATGAGAAACACGGCCGCTCTCGGGGCGCTGGCCAAAGTGTTAAACATTGATTGGCCTTTATTGGAAAGAGTTATAACAGATACCATAGAGAAAGAGGTCGATTTAAATCTTAAGATTGCTCATTCAGCATATAATCAGGTAGAAAAAACCTGTTTCTCCGTTCCCAATTTGAGTCAGAAAATGCTTCCATTGGTATCCGGCAACGAGGCCATTGCTCTGGGGGCGGTACAGGCCGGACTCAATATGTATATCGCATACCCCATGACCCCTGCATCTGCCATTCTTCACTACCTGGCAGAACATGAAGATGACTTAGGTGTGGTCACCATACACCCCGAAAGCGAGATTGGGGTTGCCCTTATGGCTCTGGGAGCCGCTTATGCGGGCGCCAAAGCCATGGTCGGCACTTCGGGTGGTGGCTTTGCTCTGATGACCGAAGCATTGAGTCTATCCGGCCAGGGTGAGTTCCCCATTGTCTTTGTCGTATCTCAAAGACCCGGTCCGAGTACGGGAGTGCCCACTTACACCATGCAGGGCGACCTTTCTTTTGTCATCCATTCCGGTCATGGGGAGTTTGCAAAACTGGTTTTGGCTCCAGGAGATGCTGAGGAAGCCTTTTATCTGACGGGCTTGGCCATGAACCTTGCCTGGAAGTTTCAGATTCCTTGCTTTGTCCTTTCTGACAAACACCTCAGCGAAAGTATATTCAGCTTTGACGCGGATCCGGATAAGGTAAAACCCGAAGATCCGCTGCTTTGGGATGGTAAAGGGGAATATAAACGATATCTGGATACTCTAAACGGCATTTCCCCGCTGGCATTTCCCGGAAATCCGGCGGCCGTGGTTAAAGCAACCTCTTACGAGCATGATGAATATGGCATAACCACTGAAGAATCCGAGCAAATCGCCAGGATGCAGAAAAAACGTTTACGCAAAAAAAAGACCATGGAAGATGAACTTGCCCGCTATGAACAGGTAAAGGTTTATGGTGACCCTGAATCAAAGACGGTTCTCCTTTGCTGGGGCTCCACCAAAGGGGCGTGTATAGAAGTTGCTGAAGAATTAGGGCTTAAAGTGGTTCAGCCCCTGGTGCTGGAGCCATTACCCATAACCCCTTTAAGAGAAGTTTTATCCGATGCGGATAAGATCATTGATGTTGAGGTGAATGCTACCGGGCAACTGGCAAAACATCTTTCCGGTCATGGTATCTGTATTGACGATATGATTTTGCGTTTCGACGCTCGTCCTTTTACAGTAGATGTTCTGTTAGAAAAGGTAAAGGAGGTGCTCTCGTGACAACAGTAAAAGAATTGGGAACCTATGCCCAAAACACATGGTGCCCGGGTTGTGGAAATTTTAGCATTTTAAATTCTATCAGAAAGGTCTTGGTCGATCTTGAAGAAGAAGGGCTTGACCTTAACAAGCTGGTTCTGGCATCCGGGATAGGGTGTCATGCCAAGATAGTAGACTATATTAAAGTGAATAGCTTTTACTCTATTCATGGGCGAGTCCCTCCTCCAATTACCGGGATCAAGCTGGCCAATCCGGATTTGACTGTAATTGGCCATGCCGGTGACGGAGATGCTTATGGCGAGGGAATCGAGCATCTTATCTTTAGTGCCAAGAGAAATATTGATGTGACTTTTATCGTCCATAACAACCAAGTGTATGGACTCACCACCGGTCAGTTTACCCCTACCAGCCCCGCAGGCTTTAAAGGGCGATCAACCCCCGGGGGAAGCCCTGAAGAACCCTTGAATCCCATCGATCTGATGCTTTCTGCGGGAGCTACATTTGTGGCCAGGGGCTTTTCGGGTAAACCAAAGCATCTCCAATTCTTGATGAAAGCCGCCGTCAAACACCAGGGTTTTGCCTTTATTGATGTGCTCCAACCCTGTTTCACCTTTTATAATACGTATGATTTTTACAACAAAAGGGTCTACGATCTTACGGACGAGGCGCATGATGCTTCCGATAGAAAAGCCGCTCTTGTCAGGGCCTGCGAATGGAGCTACGGAGAAGGTGAACGCATTCCCATCGGCATTTTTTATCAGGTAAGAAGATCCACTTACGACGAAAAGCTTTTGGCGGGAAGAATTCCGATTTACTTAAAACCAGGGAATATAAAATCGGTTCTTGAGAAACACACTTAGACCCATCACGGGACAGGAGAAGATATTGGCGAAAAAGACAGTTTTCGTTCAGGCACTAGTTCTTATTTGGGATAACGGAGGATAACATGTTACTTAAGGGGAAAAAAGGTCATTATTTTAGTCGAAGAAATGTTCAACGTCTTTGAATTCTGGTATCCTTACTATAGATTAAAGGAGGAAGGTGTGGATGGAAAACTGGTAACAAGCAGGACGCCGGATGATCTTCCGGCATTTATGAAAGCCGTGATTAATTTACTACAATAGAGAGACCCTTGAAAACGTCTCTTCTTGCCTGCCCTGTCTCGTACCTCCAGCAGATGGTACCGGGGTAGCTCCGGGAGTATAATTTGGCACCAAGGATTCGAAGTTCCGCCAACGGGGGGACGACTTTGCCCTCAAGTACACCTCATTCCACGAAATTCGCGACGCCTTTTTATCCCGAGAGATTTATTCGGGGGAACTTGAACTTTTTACTTTGCCGTCTCAATTTTGACTTTTTACGAGTTCATCAAAGATGGTTGTTAAATTTTTGTTTTCACGCACAGGATTTTACATCATATGGTATATAAAGATATAGACGTTTTTCTGATAGAAGAGGGTATGTCATATCCGATGCCTTCCGTATAATCCAGCCTGCTTGAGACACCGCTTTCTTCCGTCACCATCTGTAAGTTCTGAATATCATTAAGTAATTGACAATCTTTGGCACAATCTTTTTTCGGTAAATCTCTCCTGGGACAGTTTTTACAGGGCGAAGAAATCATAATTCCTCCTTTAAACATTTATTTTAGGGTATATTTTTTATTTCTTCCAAAAGCTCATCCATATCAAAAGGTTTGTCGATAAATCCGTTACAACGATGGTGCATGGCCTCAATCACAAGATCTTTATCGCCGTATGCCGTCATTATGATTACCGGTATGCTTTTATTGTTTTCACGAATTTTTTGCAGAAGCTCTATGCCGTTCATTTCCGGCATGGCATAATCCGTTAAAATAATATCAATGTGATTGTAATTGAAAAGATGGTCCAGAGCTTCTTTGCCGCTGATTGCTTCAATAACCTGGTAACCCTTTGTTCTTAATCCCCTTTTCAGTGTTTTAAGCTGTACTCTTTTGTCATCAACAATAAGGATGGTTTTCATGTCTTGTGTTTCCTTGCAAAATGAATATACAATCCTTTAGAGACATTTGAAAAAGGTCTCCTTTAATTGCCATATGCACATATCCTTTTTTGCAAATTGGGATGATCGTTAATAAATCTGTAAAGGGTTGCCCGTCCTACATTAAGAAGCCTGGCAGCTTTTGCCTTGTTGCCGCCAGTTTTTTTTATGGCGGACTCGACTTGTACTCTGTCCAGTTTTCGTGAAGGTCCTCGTATGGTTTGAAAAAGGCGGTTGTCATTAATCTCCATGGGGAGATCATCCGGGGTTATCTTATCCCCCTTGCTTTTGACAAAAGCAAACTGAATGGCATTCTGAAGCTCTCGGACATTGCCGGACCATTTATATTCGGTGAGCAACATTATGGCGCTATCCGAGGCAACAACAGAGTCCCGGTTATACTGTCCGGCGGCCTGTTTTAAAAAATGATCAACCAGAAGCGGGATATCGCTTTTTCGCTCACGAAGTGGGGGAAGTGCAATGGGTACAACGTTAATCCTGTAATACAGGTCATCCCGAAATCTGTTTGCTTTCATCTCTTCTTTAAGGTCCTTATTGGTTGCGCTAATAACCCTTACATTAATTCGGACCGTTTTTTCTCCGCCCACCTTTTCAAATTTTCCGTCCTGAAGAAAACGCAAGAGTTTTGCCTGCATATGTTTTGAAAGTTCAGCAACCTCATCCAACAAAATTGTGCCGCCGTCCGCCAGTTCAAATCTTCCTTTTTTGTCACGGATGGCGCCGGAGAAAGAGCCTTTCATATGTCCGAACAGTTCGCTTTCAACAAGCCCTTCCGGCATGGCTCCGCAATTGATCGGTACAAAAGGACCGTCTCTGCGGAGGCTTGAGTTATGGATGGCTTCGGCGACCAGTTCCTTTCCCGTGCCGGTTTCGCCGAAAATATGAACAGGATAATCGTATTCGGCGACATTGATGATCTGCCGAAAAACCTCGATCATTTTTCTGTCCTCACCGATAATTCTTGAAAAATGACACGATTTTTTATCTTCTGTTTTACGGTTGCCTGAATCTGAAATATCCCTGAATGATATAATTTCTCCAGTCGTTTGATTGTTAGCATTCTTTTTTAAGACTCCGGCTTTGGAATCTTGAGGATTAAAAAGCAGCTCAGAAGGCAAGATATCAGCACCACAGGATCGTCTGCTCTTATGTTGATTATAAGCTTTGTTTGCATGATCCATGGTAAATCCCCCTATATTTTTTTGATCGGCAATTCCATTTATCGGTAATGGATTCACTCGGAAGTTAATACGCTGGATACTGTCTTTGAAACGAAACGTTATTCTGGTAATTGCTATAGTTGGTTTATCGGAACGACCTTTTTATAAAGCATTAAGCATGCCAACAGGGAAGAATGACGGGAGAAGGGTGATAAACTCTGAATAATCAACAGGATGGAGCGGCAAAATTCCCTCGGGGAACATACCCGGACGGGAGGTAACCAGGTCGTTAAGATATGCAGAAATTGCATACCCAAATACAATATTGCAATTAAATTCAATTAGTTATTTTTAAACTATGCAATAATTGATCATCTATATTTGAGTGAGCTCTTACGTCACACCATAGATCTTGAGTTTTTTTCTGAGGGTATTCAGGGCAATATCGAGCAATCTTGCGGTTTGGGACTTGTTTTTTCCGGTTTGATTATAAACGTCGAGGATATAGGACTTTTCCATTTGTGCAAGGGAAACTACCGGCGTTGTTCCCGGCTGATGTTTCGGTTTTGTCTTTTTCTTTTGCTTTTGAATATTGTCGGGAAGGAATATTTTAGAGATTTTTCGTCCCTGGGATAGGTTTACGGCCGATTTGATTATGGACTTTAGCTCTCTGATATTCCCCGGATAATCATAAGTTAAAAGCAGAGTCATGGCGTCTTCTTCTATACCGGTATTTTTATCTTTACCCAGAAACTCATTCAAGAAATGGTTGGCCAGCAAAGGGATGTCTTCTTTCCTTTGCCTGAGAGCCGGCAAGTGGAGCCATCCTCCTTTCAGGCGGTAGTACAAATCCTTTCGAAACTTCCAATTGGTTATCCGTTTTTCCAGGTCCTCATTGGTTGCGGCAATAAAACGGATATCTGTTTTCCGTGGGGTGTCTGTTCCGAGCTTTATATATTCTCCGTCCTGCAAAACCCTAAGCAGCTTTCCCTGAAGCGCCATTGGCAGGTTGCTTATTTCATCCAGAAACAGCGTACCCTTGTTTGAGTGCTCAAGATAACCCGTGCGATCTTTTTCCGCTCCTGTGAAAGCTCCCTTTGTGTGTCCGAAAAATTCGGCATCAAAAAGGGAACCCGTAAGCGAGGCCATATTGACGGGAGTAAATACGGATTTTGACCTTGGACTGGCCGCGTGAACCGCTCTTGCCAGAAGTTCTTTTCCTGTTCCGCTCTCCCCGGTAATCAATATTGGGATATCGCTTGCCGCATGGAGTTCGGCCTCTTTTAATATTTTCAATACATCTGACGATCCGAAGATAATGGATTTGAAGGCATGTTCATGCAAAAGTTCCGGAAGGCGAGCTCCCTTGCCGATGTCCGTAATATTAAACAGCCGCTTTCTTTCAAGAGCACGGTTGATGGATAAAACAAGATCATCCTTTTCAACAGGTTTCACAAGGTAATCATAGGCCCCTCTTTTCATGGCACTGACTGCAGTCCCCGCTTCATCAAGAGCCGTAATCATGATGCATTCGGTTTCAGGGCTGTTGTGCTTTATGACTTCGAGAACCTTCAGACCGTCCATGCCGGGCATAGATACATCGATTAAGGCAATATCATAACATTTACCCTGTTTAAAAACTGAAACTGCTTTCCCAGCGTCATGTTCCAGTGTAATGGATGAAAACCCGGAAGTGATCAGAGCCCTTCTGATGCTTTTGAGAAAAGTTTGATCGTCGTCTATGGCGATTATTCGGTTTTGCAAGCCAACTCTCCACAAATAATGAAAATTAATATTAAATATCCAATATCACTGTAAATTTACTCCCTTCTCCTAACTTACTTTCAACTTGAATACGTCCACCTATTTTTTCAGTGAGATTATGGACAATGTACATTCCGAGCCCGGTGCCTTCTTCTGATGGGTTGGTCGTAAAAAAAGGATCAAATATTTTTTCCAAGATCTTTTCATCCATACCTCTGCCATTGTCGCTGACTTCAATGATCAGTTGATTTTCTTTTGAATCATCCATGGAAACCACCAGATCGACTCGTGAATTTTCATCAGCCGGTTTATCAAAGGCATTTGCGGAATTTATCAAAAGATTAATCAAAATTTGCTCCAAGGGTTTTCGGTCAATAAGCATCTCCGGTAAGTTTTCCGGAATATCGACGGCAAAGGTTTTTACGGTTTTTCCAATCTTGTTCCTGCAAAACGCAACAACTTTTTCAAACATGGGTTTCAGGTCAATTTTTTCAATGGGCTTATCCTGGTCCGGCTTTGAAAATACTTTTAAGTCCTTAACAATGGATTTAATTTGCCTGGAGCCATATTGGATATTATCTAAAAGTTCAATAATATCTTCACGAAATTCAGCGTAGGACATGTGCAATATTTCCAAATCCGGATGCTTTTCAGCATATTCATCAATTATCGGTATCACCGTATTAATATAATCCCTTAAGATAGGAATATTGACGGAAATATAATTGTTCGGATTATTGATCTCATGGGCAATTCCTGATACCAGTACTCCGATGGATGCCAATTTTTCACTCTGTATAAGCTGCCTTTCCATCTGCTTCTCTTCGGTAATATCGTGGATGCGAATAATGGTGGCCTCAATATTGCCGCTATTATCGATTATCGGGTATAATGAAACTTCTTCGAATTGTTCGGGGTTTTTTAGACTTCGTCGCTGAAATTTCTGCTCCTTCCCCTCTGATACTGCCGCATGAATTGTGCATCCATCACATATTTCGTTTCGGTTGCCCAATCCCACAAAACAGGGTTTTCCGATGACCTGGTCAGGGTTTTTTATCGTATAATAATCCAGCGTAGGCCGATTAATAGCATGAATGATTAGATCTTCTCCCAGGAGGATAAGCGAATCTGAGATCCCGTCGAAGATTGATTGGAGCATGGCCTTGCTTTTTCGAAGTTCGTCTTTTGTCCGCTTGAATTCGGAAATATCCTGTATCGTTCCAATCATTTGAATCGGTCTGCCGGTTTTATCGAAGATCACTTCAGCGTGTTCATGAACAATGCGTTCCCTGCCGTCCGGTAGAATGATACGATGGTCAATGCGGTATGGCTTATTCTCATATAAGGCGTTATCAACAGACTGAATAACGAATTTTCTGTCTTCCGGATGTACGAAATTCAGAAATGTTTCGTAGGTAACCTCAAATTCCTGGGGTACCCATCCGAAAATCCGATATATCTCATCGGACCAATCCAACTCGTTGGTAACGATATTCCATGTCCAGTTTCCCAGATGGGCAATACGTTCAACCTGCGCAAGGCTTCCCTTACTTTGCTTCAGTTTCATTTCCGCCAAATTGCGCTCAGTCACATCTTCAAATGTCAAAAAAATCAACGGTTTTTTGTTTGCCTCTCCGGATATCCGCCGGGCATTCAGTCGCATGACCCGCCGGCCGATATGTTCAAACTCATGTTCAACTTCATAACCGTCCAAAGTGGTATCCATGAGAAGGATGTGCTCAATCAGTTCTCGCAGCTTGGGCAAATCCCATTGTCGATTGCCCAGCTCAAATAATAATTGCCCATGGGTCTCTCGGGGGGTTATCTTGAAAACCTGATAAAAAGATCTATTGGCAAATATCACTCTCAACTCAGCATCCAGCACCAGCAAAGGTTCACGAACTATCGCTACGATGGGTTCAGCATGTTCACGAGTTTCTTTGATGGTTTTCTCTAAAACGCCGATACGGCTGACTTGTTTTTCCAAATCCTTGAGCTTCTGCTCCAATTCTTCATATGTCGGTTTATCCGCCATTAACAAACTTCTCCAAATGCCCAGAAAAAATAAAGGTTCATATATTTTGGTTCAAATAAAAAACGGAGTTTGGGTCTTAAAGAGTCACATAAGGACTTATTGGATCAGGTTGGAAACAGACTCGTTTTCTTAAAAACCTCTAATGATATTCTGGAGATGCATTTAATAGCATGGAGGGACCGGCGTTGTAAATAGTTTTATGAAGAAAGTTGGTTAGGTTATAGTAGATTTCCTTTCAAATTTTAAAAGGGGATAAAATATCTCTTAGCATCAAACGCACTGATCCAGAGCGCGAGCCAGTATTCGCATATGACTTTTTTCGGCCTGGGCGATGGATAAAAAGCTGTCCCGGACCGTCTGATCTTTTTCTTGCTCGGCCATGGTTTTGTATAGATCAAAGGCAGCGTATTCCATATGAATGGCCAGTTCTATAATCCTAAGACATGCGTTTTCCTCAATATCTTCCAGATATGCCAGCGTGTTTGCGAGACTTTCCCCACCTTCTAGAATTTCTCCTTTAAGGCTTTCGTAAAGTTGGTCGAAGACCATGGGCGTGCTTGACGCTTTTTCCCAGAAACCGTAAACGGTTCTGGCATGTGCGATTTCCGCCTTGGACAACTGCTCCAGGGTAGGAATAATCGGATCAACCGCAAAGTTTTTTAGAATATAAGTATAAAATCGCCAGGCCCCTTTTTCCAAATCCATGGCGGTAAGCAAAAGTTCCACAGGTTCTTTGGTTTTATCAAAGAACTGTATTTTGGGAAATCCTTTCAGGGCCTTGCTTTCCCAGGAGAGGATCCCTCCTTCCAGATTGTATATTGTTTTTTCAGTAATGCCTTCTTCAGAAAACATGGATGCTGCAGCCACAGAGCGACCACCACTGTGGCAGTAGAAAATAACATCCCTATCCGCAGGCAAACCGGAAAAATCGGATAAGAGTTTATTCAAGGGAATAAACTTGGCCCCCGGGATATGACCTTTTGTATATTCATCCGGCTGCCGGACATCCACAATCAGATACTCCTTTTCCTTGTGGGATTTGATAAACTGCTTCAATTCTGGGGTCGTGATATCTTCAAATTCCGAATCGTACATTTTTTACCTCCTCTCAGACACCCCTTTGCTTCGGCCATACCATCGCGAAATCACCTCAGGGGCAATACCCATAACATACGCTGCAATAACCAGTTGGTTGATTAACGTGGTTTTCAATATGCCAAAGTTTTGCCATCGGCGGGGCGATGTGGAAACAGGTATGGGTAAAGTGACGATTTCCCCTTGTTTTTGCAAACGCCGAATCAGTTCAACATCTTCCATTATCGGAATATCCGGAAATCCTCCCAAACAATGAAAAAGCTTGGATGAAAGGAAAATCGCCTGGTCGCCGTAAGGCATTCTCAAAAGTCGGGACCGCCAGTTTACAAGACGCTCAATAAGCCGAAGACCCGGCGTAGGGGAATTGATCCGAAGCTCGAATGCGCCGGCAACCATTTTAGGTTGTTTGAAGCTGTTAATAATAAAGTCTTCAAATTTTTCGGGCAGTCGTGTATCGGCATGAAGGAAAACAAGTACATCACCGGTGGCTTGAGCGGCGCCACGGTTCATTTGACGAGCCCGTGGCGGGGCGCTGGTGAAGACTCTTGCCCCCAGTGATTTTGCAATCGACACGGTATCATCATTACTTCCCCCATCCACTACAATAACTTCTTTTTTATCCCCGGGACCGATACTCTTTATAGTTTTTGCTATGTTTTTGGCTTCGTTTATGGCCGGTATGATAATTGAGATGCGATTGCGATTAGAAGCTATCTCAAAAAAGTCTTTTTTCCCAATCTCTGTATTAGGCTTTCGTTTCAAGTCCTCGACATACTTGAGTATGCCTGCGGGTTGGAACTCGGTCCTGCCTTGACCTTGAGCCAAAATCCTATTTTTGATATGGCTTCTAAAAACAGTAGAATTTTTATGGTGTAATCGTGTCCAGATGATAAGATCTTCAGGATGATCTACATCTTTTAATTCGTCCAACAGCGAAAAACTGAATCCCGAATTCTTTGCAATTTTTATTGTTTTTTCGAGAACATCCCCTGCTCCCCAGTTTATTCCCGTAAACAAATCAGGGATGGCTCGTGATAGAGAATTGTTTTGCAGTCCAATCAGATAGTAGCCGCCGTCTTTGGCCGGACCCAACACCATTTTTTTTTGTTTAAGGGCGTCAAACGCTTTTTGAATGATATCATTTGTTATATTCGGGATATCGGTACCTATAATCACAGCCTTAGTTGCCCCGGCTCGAAAGGCATCTTCCAAAGAATGTTTCATGCGCAGTCCAAGATCGCCACTACCCTGGGGGCGATACTCAAAATCCCGGCCGAGCCAGCTTTGCATTAGATTTTTATCCCCACCGTGATAACGGATCTCAACGCTTAATTCTCGTCTTATTAATAAACTTTTTACCTGTGACAGCGTGTGTTCCGTCATTTTGCGCTGAAGATCTGCAGCTCCTTCTGCTCCTAGCAGAGGAATAAGTCGGGTCTTGGTTTTTCCCGGTTCCGGATAACGGGTGAAGATAATCAAATGGTCTTTGAAATTTATTGGCATTTTCCTGAAACCTAAAATCTGCAATTGCCTATTTGGCCGCAGCTTCAAGGCGCAGGGTGTGCTGCTGTAGTAAACTACTGCAAACGCCCTGCAACACAGAAGATGCGGTCAAAGGGGCAGTCCCGAAGGGCACAAATTT
>JAFDHQ010000227.1 GCA_019308685.1 Deltaproteobacteria bacterium | reverse complement strand
TATGTTGGTTACAATAAAAAGCCCGATAAATGACCAGAATACCATCAAATGGGGGGTGGCTCGATCGCTGTTTTCATCGCATTCCGTAAATTTATCATGTTTTAATATGGTCGGCAATATGTTCCATAACGCCTTGCCCAAAGCGACGAAATCAAGCTCTTTCTTTTGGGTCTTTCCTTCCAGCACGGCATTTTCATGGATATCAGTGATAAATCTTTTCAACCCAATACCGAAAACTACAACGGCCCAGATGGCCAGCGGTACGAAAATCATATCCACCAGCCACGTGGAAAAGAACAAATGATGTGCAATTCCGTGTTCCCCCAAAGGCGGTGAAAAATCAAGCAGACCCGTTATAAGGCCCAGAACCAGAAAAATAACCACCGGAATCCCCATAAGAATGGGAAGCTTTCTGGGATCGTTAACCGCTTTTCCGATGGCCTTGGGCAAGGCATAATCCGTAATGGCGTAAGAACGAACAGCAGCCAGCACTTCACCCGGTTTGGCACCGCGAGGACACATGGTGGTACAATCCCCGCAATGATGGCACAGCCAGATGTCCAGATTGTTGACCAGCCTGTCTTTTAATCCCCATGATGCGGCAATCATCTCCTTTCTGGGGAACGGTTTGGTGTCAGGAGAAATAGGGCAGACTACCGAACATGTAGCACATTGAAAGCACTTTTTCAGAGTGTCCCCCCCGAGCCCGACGACTTCTTTAATAAAATTTACATCAGGCTCAATCAGGTATTTGTCCGTCATAAGAGTACCTCCTCATTATATTGAATATTGACGATTGACGATTGACGATTGAAAGATTAATCTTCAATCGTCAATCGAAAATTATCAATCACTAGAATCCCTTAAACGGGTTGGGGCCGAGATCTTCTACCATTTCCACAAAATCATTTATCATTTTGGGAAGCTTGTCATAGTCATCAATGGCAACTTCGAATTGGGCCACCCGTTCTTCTTCCAGGGCCAGACTCGACAGGGCTTCGCCGATTTTTTTCATTCTGATGTCTGCAAGCTCACTCCCTTTGACAAAATGGCACTGGTAGTCATCGCCATGTTTGCAGCCCAGGAGAAAAGCCCCATCCATGCCCTGAGCAAGAGCGTCCTTAATCCAAATCACGTTCATGGATCCCAGACATCGAACCGGAATAAACCGGACGTCAGCCGAATAGACGAGCCGGTTCAAACCGGCAATGTCCAAAGCCGGATAGGCATCGTTCTCACATACAAACCCGACGATCCTGAAAGGGGGCTCCTCATAATCATCTTCAGAAGGTACACCGATGGCTTTGACCATGGATCCCACACTGTCGATATTGTAATCGGCAAAGCCGATGATACGTTCGGGGCAGGCGCCCATGCAGGTGCCGCAGCGACGGCAGCGGGTCGGATTCGGCTTGGGCGTACCAGTTTCATCGTCATCCAGGGCGCCGAAGGGACATTCCTCTGTACATCGCTTGCACTGGGTGCATCTCTGGAAAAAGAAATCCGGGAATGTCATGTCGCCGGACCTGGGATGGACCGAAACACCTCGGTTTACCGATTCAATACACTGAATCGCTTTAAGAGCGGCTCCGGTTGCATCTTCAATGGACTCTTCCATGGTCATGCTGCGTCGAATGGCGCCCGCAGCATAAATACCGGTTCTTTGGGTTTCATAGGGAAAGCAGATGAAATTTGAGTCACAGTATCCTTCAAAAAGATCGATGTCACGGAAAGCCGGTCCCTGACGATATGCCAGATTAACCACCGGATCATCCACCGTTGCCGGTACCATGCCGGTGGCCAAAACCACCATATCGGCTTTGACCTTGACCTTTTCACCCAGCAACGTATTATCCGCTTCCACGATCATGCCGTCACCGTTTTTGGAGACACCGATCACTTCCCCTTTGGTCATGAAGATGCTCTCATCCTGCTGGAGGCTTTTGTAAAAGTTTTCCAAAAGCCCGGGGGTCCGCATGTGCTGGTAAAAAATATAGGCCTTTCCGTCCTCATAATCTTCGCACACATACTTGGCCTGTTTAAGAGAGACCATGCTGGTGACCGAACCGCAATATTTAAAGTCGGCATCATCCTCGCCTTTACCCGGACTCTGGATAAAAACAACCGATTTGGCTTCTTTGCCGTCTGAAGTGGTTATCTTGCCCTTGGCCGCCATCTCCTCAAACTGGTGGTTGGTGACCACATCCGGCAGTTGGCCAAATCCGAGATGGGCGAACTCATCCGCTTCAGGTGTGTACGGCCGCCATCCGGCAGCAAGTACCACGGCCCCGAACTTTTCACCATCCGGATCGATCTGCAATATGTCGAGCTTGCCCTCATTGTATTCCAGGTACCGTTGATGTTGCGCTTCAACATCCAGTTCTTTGCCGTTTTCATCAAATTTCATCTCTTCGGGCAGAGGATACGGAACGTCAAACTCGATCTTTTCACCCGGCTTCTTTAATGTTACCGTAAAATCTCCGGGCTCACCGGCAATACGGGCAACCACGGTTCCGGTTTTAACCGTAATATTGTCATACGCCTCGAGTTCTTTGATTTTGGCGTCAATCACCGGTGGAACGAGATTCTCATAAGGCTCTTGAACGGGCAACTGTTTACGAACTTTAGCCGCATATCCGCCCAACGAGGATTCTTTTTCAACGATGGTCACTTCATAACCGGTTTTGGCCGCATCAAGAGCGGCAGAGATACCGGTGATGCCGCCGCCGATTACCAGAATTTTTCTGCACAGGGTTTCAAGCTTGTACGGCTCCGGCAAATCGATTTTCTCAACTTTTGCCATCCCCATTTTCAGATAATCTTCGGCCAGCATCTGCACACGATCAAAGTGCTCTTCATCATCTTTTTGTTCCTCGGTTAGCGCCGGAAATTCCGATCTGGGATGAGACCAAACCACCTGTTCTCTCAAATTCACCCGGTCCACAATACATCCGTCAAATTTAAAGACATCAAAATTAACCCGGCGGGAACAGGCGGCGATAACCAGTGTGTTTATGCCGTTTTCCTCAATGTCATTCTTGATCAGTTCAACCCCTTCCTTGCCACAAAGAAACGGATGAGTTTTAACAGGAAGACCTTCTTCTTCAGGAACTTTACACAGTTCTTCCATGTCAAGGGCATCCCCGATGCCGCAACCTGTGCAGATATATACACCATATTTTTTATCCATGGATAACCTCCTACCTCTTCACCAGGGTTTGAATCGCTTTAAGTGCC
>JAFDHQ010000226.1 GCA_019308685.1 Deltaproteobacteria bacterium | reverse complement strand
CAAAACCACAGGAATAGCGAGCTATTTCGAGGATTTTGCGAGTGAGGTATCAGCCAAAGATGGCCTGAAGCTGAGATGTAAAAATGTGAAGTTATTTTTGCGCGAACCCTAAGTTTCGGGTTAGGATTTTTTTATGCCATTTAAAAACACTTGGGAATTTATCAAAAAACTTGAATCTGAAAACGAACTCAAAAGGATCTCCACAGAAGTGGATTCTGTATTGGAAGTTACTGAAATAGCAGACAGGATGAGCAAAACCCACGGGCCGGCACTTCTTTTTGAGAAGATAAAAGGAACAACATTTCCACTTCTTATCAATGCCTTTGGAAGCTTTCGACGCATGAAAATGGCCCTGGGGTGCAACGCCTTCGAAGATATTGGCCGACGTATAGAGGAATTAATTAAAATCCGGCCTCCCGGCAGTTTTACCCAAAAAATAAGGATGCTTCTTGACTTGAAAGAGCTGGCCGGCATCTCACCCAAAAAAGTGAAACATGCCCCGTGCCAGCAGCGGATATACGGTCCGGAAGGACCATTGCTCGACCTACTTCCCATTCTCACCTGCTGGCCTCGAGACGGCGGTCCTTTTATTACCCTTCCTGTTGTCATTACGAAAGATCCGGATTCCGGGATTCAGAATATGGGTATGTATCGTATGCACAAATACGACAATGCCACAACCGGAATGCACTGGCAGTATAACAAGGACGGCAGCCGCCATTTTGACAAATACAAATCCCGGGGAGAGCGTATGGAGGTGGCTGTGGCACTGGGAGGATCCCCTTTAGTGACTTATGTGGCAACAGCGCCTCTCCCTCCGGATATGGATGAACTTTTGCTTGCGGGGTTTATCGGCTCACGTTCCATTCAAATAACCCGGGCAAAGACCATTGATATCTTTGTGCCGGTGGAATCCGATTTTATCATTGAAGGATATGTGGATCCTGATGAAGAACGGATTGAGGGTCCTTTCGGGGACCATACCGGGTTCTATTCTCCGGCGGATCTTTATCCGGTATTCCATGTGACCTGTATTACCTGCAGAAATGATGCGGTTTATCCTGCAACCATCGTGGGAAAGCCGCCCATGGAAGATTGTTATATGGCAAAGGCCACGGAAAAAATTTTTCTGCCTCTAATAAAAATACTGGTTCCGGAAATTGTTGACATGGAACTTCCCATGGAAGGCGTGTTTCACAACTGCGCCCTGGTATCCATTGACAAGAAGTTTCCCGGACAGGCTAAAAAAGTGATTAACGCGCTCTGGGGAATGGGTCAGATGGCTTCAACCAAATATATCGTGGTATTTGATAAAGATATGGATCTGCGTGATTCAAGAACCGTGGTTTGGAAACTGCTGAATAATGTGGACCCAAAAAGAGATTTGCTTTTGTCGGAAGGTCCTGTGGATGCGCTGGACCATTCAGCGCCGTATCCTAATTTTGGCGGGAAAATGGGAATAGACGCGACAAGAAAAACCCGTGAAGAAGGAATGGGTCGGGATTGGCCCGAAGAGATCCGAATGTCTCAAGAAATAATCGAAAAAGTAAGCCGTCGATGGAAAGAATATGGATTTTAAGAAATTTTCGAAGCTTATTATGATCGAGCAAACCCTTTTTGCTTTGCCGTTTGCACTGATCGGTGTGCTTTTTGCCGGAGGCGGCACGGTTATGACCTGGTTCTGGGTGATGGTCGCCCTGGCCGCAGCCAGAACCGCCGGCATGTCATTTAACCGACTCATCGATGCTGAAATCGATGCAAAAAATCCGCGGACCAGCGACCGGCCACTCCCAAAAGGAGACGTTCAGCCCGGGGTGGTATGGATAACGGCTTGTCTTTCCTCGTTTATACTCATCGGCGCTTCATTCATGCTGAACAGACTCTGTTTTTATCTGTCTTTTCCGGCCGTGTTCATGCTGTTTACCTATTCTTATTTTAAACGGTTCAGCGCCTCTTCGCATTTTTATCTCGGTTTGGTTGAAGCGGCTGCTCCCATTGGAGGATATATTGCAGTTACCGGCGAGTTTACACGGGTTCCCTTTGTCCTGGGGTTCATTATAATGGCATGGATTGCAGGGCTTGATATTGTTTATGCCATCCAGGACATGGAATTTGATGTTAAAGAAAATCTTCATTCCATGCCGGTCCGTTTTGGAAAGAAAAGGGCGCTTGTCATCTCCACAGGTTGCTATTTGGTCTCTATAAGCGCCATGATTTATGCGGGATTTCTCACACAAAAGACCATCCCATATTGGACGGCAGTTGTACTGGTCGGAATAATATTTTTTTACCAGCAGAGACTGGCGAGGAGTAAAAATATCTCTTTGGCCATAAGGAATTTCTTTAAAGCCAATATATACATATCTCCCATACTCTTTTTCGGAACCCTCACGGATGTTTTTATAGGGAAATTTTTATGATAGTTGTTGCAATTTCAGGGGCCAGCGGCCCGATAATGGGCGTTCGCCTTATTGAAGAACTCCTTAATTCGGAAGAAAAGGTTGCCGCAATCGTCTCACAGCCGGCCCGTCAAATTATTGAATACGAAATCTTAGGAGAAAAGCGATCCTTCTCATCCTTGGAAGAACTGCTTTCAAGGCGAGGTCTTTCCGGAAATTATGATCTGTTGAGCGAGTTTAAAAACAACGATTTTTTTGCTCCGGTTGCCAGCGGTTCTACAAAATTCGAAGCAATGGTGGTTATTCCCTGTTCAATGAAAACCCTTTCCGCTATTGTTCACGGATATGCAAATTCACTGATCACCAGAACCTGTGATGTGGCGTTAAAGGAAAAGCGAAGATGCATCATTGTTCCCAGAGAAACGCCACTTAGTGTTGTCCACACCGAAAATATTCATAGGGCCGCTATGGCCGGGATTGATATCGTTCCACCGGTTCCGGGGTTTTACACGCGGCCCGAATCAGTTGATGATGTGGTTAACTTTGTTGTCGGCAAGGTGTTGAACCTTTTGGGCCGGGAGCACGATCTGTTTGAAAGCTGGGGGAAAAAGGAACCCTAACATGGCGCTTCCGGATAACATACAAAATAAAAAACTTCGCAGCATCGCAGAAAAGGTCTGCAACAACATCCCGGCAGGCAAAGAAGATGCTCTTTACATGCTTACAACGCATGACATCCTGGATTTGGGTGCTATTGCTCATTATATCCGCACAAAATTTCATGGAGATATTGCCTACTACGGGGTGAATATGAATCTCAACTACACGAATATATGTGAGTTGCGATGTCCCTTATGTGCGTTTTCATG
>JAFDHQ010000037.1 GCA_019308685.1 Deltaproteobacteria bacterium | reverse complement strand
AGCGTGTCAGGGCGTTAAAAATGGTTGTCTTGCCGGAGTTGGGCAGACCTAACAATCCGATTTTCATAAAATTTCCTTTGATCTATTTGTGACGAATCATATCTGCGCCGGTTACGCGCAGGCGGCAGTTTGTTGAAAACGGGTAAAATAAGACGCTTTGGATGGTTTGTCCAGCACGAAAATCAAATCATTGACATATAACCTGTAGGAACCAAGTCAAAGCCTTGATAATTGATTAAAGTGTGTTAATTTATAACGTGAATCTCATATGAAACCTTGCATGGAAATTGATGATAGGCCTTAATTAAAACGTTTTTCAAACTTGCGGAACTATCTTTTGGAGCATATTGCCGCATTATTGAGATTAAATTAAAATATGAATGGAGGAAAGCGATATGAAAACGGACTCCAATAATAAAAAAGATACCATCTAGGATGATTTCAAAAGTCCTAATGGCTACATCGTCCTGTTCATTGCTTTCTTGAGCCGGTCAAACTGGGCTTCCAATTCGGTCATGCGTGCCTTCACGGTTTCCAAATCCCCGGACTCGCCCGCTTTTTCTATCTCAAAGGCCGTTTCGCACAAGGCTTCTCCACCCACATTGGCAGACTGGCCTTTGATGGTGTGGGCTCGGAGTTGAATCGAGGGTGCATCACCATTGTCAAGGGCTTCTTTCAAAGCGGTAACATTGCGGGGAACATCTTCCAGAAATTCGCCAAGTATTTCATTAGCCAGCGCTTCGTCACCCATGAGACGATCCAGAAGACCGGCCCTGTCAAAGATATTCTGTACCGGCTCTTTATTGCTGCCTGTGGTTTCCTCCTGCTGAGAAGCGTCTTGTTTCCCTATCCACTTTTCAAGCATATCGGAAAGCTCATTTGGATAAATCGGCTTTGAGAGGTAGTCGTCCATACCGGCGTTTAAACATTTTTCACGAGCACCTTTCATTGCATTGGCGGTCAAGGCAATAACCGGCACTCCGTGATTGAGCACTTTGGATTCCCGTCTGCGGATCTCTCCGGTTGCCTCATAACCATCCATCACCGGCATCTGACAGTCCATCAATACAATATCGTAAGGGATTATTTCCAAAGCCTTAACCGCCTCTTTGCCATTGGCAACCGCATCAGCCGTGTAGCCAAGTTTTTTCAGAGTGCTTATGGCCACCTTTTGGTTGATGATATCGTCCTCAGCCAGCAGGATGCGAACTCTGCGCTTTTTATCCTCTGCAAGGGAGTGCCGTGTAACAATAGCCGAAGGTTGCTCATGGTCCGTATCTTCTCGCAAACCCGCAATACTTGCGAGACAGTCAAAGAGTTTCGATTGTTTAACCGGTTTGGTCAAATAGGCGGCGAAACCGATGTCTTTAAAACGCCTGGCATCCCCGCGCTGACCCATTGAGGTCATCATTACCAGTATGGTGTTCTTCAGATCAGGATTTTGTTTGATCTTTTTCCCAAGGGTCTCCCCATCCATTTCCGGCATTTGCATGTCAAGGATTGAAATCTCAAAAGGATCTTTGCCGGCCACCGCCTGCCGGAGTTCCTCCAATGCCTGTACGCCACTTGAAGCCTCTCCATACCGGCATCCCCATGACTTCAACTGTTCTCGCAAAACATACCGAATGGTCGCATTATCATCCACGATCAGAATTCGTTTCCCCTTGATATCCTCGGGGGCAACAACCTTTTTATATTTGCCTTCAGGTTGTTTTTCAAGAACTGCCGTAAACCAGAATGTAGATCCCTTGCCCTCCTCACTTTCTACTCCGATCCGACCGCCCATGATTTCCGCAAGTTGTTTTGAAATCGTCAACCCCAAACCGGTTCCTCCGTATTTGCGGGTTGTGGAACTGTCCACCTGAGAAAAAGACTCAAAGAGCCTGTTCATACGATCTTTGGGAATACCAATTCCTGTGTCGGTAACGCTAAAGCGGACCGTGGCATGGGTTGTATCTTCATCATCGAGTGTCACCCGAATCGCCACCTCGCCCGTTTCTGTGAACTTGGTCGCGTTACCCACAAGATTAATCAGTATCTGGCGCAACCTGCCCGGATCTCCACATAACAGTGAAGGGACATCAGGGTGAACCATGGCCACGTACTCCAGACCCTTCTCATGAGCCTTCAAAGCAACCAGATCGGTCACTTCGTCCAAAGCGACTCTCAAATCAAAATCGATATGTTCAAGGTCAACTTTTCCTGCCTCTATTTTGGAAAAATCGAGAATATCGTTGATTATTGTCATCAACGAATCTCCGCTGTTTCGGATGGTTTCCGCGAACTCCCGTTGCTCGGTGCTCAATTCAGTGCCAAGAAGAAGACTCGTCATACCGATAATTCCGTTCATGGGAGTTCGAATTTCATGGCTCATGTTGGCCAAAAACTCGCTCTTGGCCATGTTGGCGGCCTCTGCTACCACCGCCTGCTTTTCTATTTCTTTGGTTTTTTCTTTTACTTTTTCCTCAAGGACAATATTTTGTTTGCGCATTAAATCATAGAATTTAGCACTTTCCAATGCGTTTGCCGTATTCATTAGGATAATTGATAAAAGATCTAAAGAAACATCGGGGATTCTTTCTCCGTGACTCGGCCATAAACCCACAAACATGCCTCTTATTTGTGAATGTGTTGCAATGATATGCAACAGAAACCGCCTGGAATGATCTTTTGATTCGACAATCACTCCTTTCCTTTCACGTATGGCCCAGCCAAAAAGATTATCGTCGATCATAAATTCTACTTCATCTTCAACAAATTGTTGTAAATCAGCAGGCTCGCATACGGACAAAACAAGATCCGAACTATCCTCTTCCACAGCATATAAGGCCCGCGCTTCAAATGGAATAATCCGGCGAATTCTTTTTTCAGCTTCTATCAAAATCGGGTGATGGTCATATTTTTTGCTAATTTTTTCCTGGAAATCTCCCAAAGACAGGACCATATTCAGCGCATTTTGGATATACCGCCTATTTTCCTCTAAATACTCCATACGAGCTATAAGTTCATTGGTGCTGATATGTTTATCCATCATATTTATCCCTGGAAAAAAGTTTCTAAAGCAGCCAGCTGGTGAGTTGCATGTCGAATGGTCGTTTCGAAACTACCGGGTGATAACCCCAGATTGTCCCAGGCCTTATAATCAAGAGGTGGAACAAACCGTTCCCCACTGCTTCCGATTCCTAAAGCATTAACCATAATATCCGCCAAATGCACAATGGTTGCTTTGACTGGATGGTGAGCGCCTGAAGGATTATGGTGGTAAAACACATTATCTTCCAATTCCAAAGGAAGCTTCCATGTTTTCAACAAATACTTTCCAATGAGCGTATGTTTGCCACCCAGACAGCTGTTTTCCAGCTGGTAAAGAAGGTTATCCGACGTTGCAGCCAGATTCATAAGTGTTTTTGCCTGATCCGGAAAATACTGATAAATAATCAACCGGCCGATGTCATGCAACAGGCCGCATACAAACAATTGTTCTGTTTGGGGCAAGTTCTTGTTTGCAGCTAAAATCCTGGATAGGATACCGCACGCCAGACTATGCCTTAAAAATGAACTCATATCCAAAATGTCTTTGGGAACATCTTTAAAAACATTAACGATACTAATCCCTAAAGCCAGACCTGTAATTTCTCTGGTGCCGATTAATGTTACCGCCCGTGAAATGCTGTCTATTTTAGACGGAAAGCCGTAAAATGAAGAATTGACAATTCTTAACAAGAGGGCAGCCAAACTCGGGCTTTTATTCACCACTTCAGCGATTCTGTGAACCGAGGCAAACGGATCTGCAACCACCTCATTTAACTCAAACGCCGTGGACGGCATTTCAGGAAGTTTGATCCTGTTTTGGGCAATCATTTTTTTAACATCAGTTATGGAATGTTCTTTCACATCCTCACCGTTCGTCAAAGGGATGTTTTTCTCCGTATGTAATATTCCGTGACGGCTTCTATACAAAACAGATATTCGAAACAATTCCTTTATGGCCGGATGAGAAAGATCAACATGCTTAAAAATATTTTTCGTGTCTTCGGTGATTCTTTCCAGAGTTTCCGGATCGATATCCGATTCGGCAATTTTTTCTCTACCGTGATTTCCAGCCACACATACTTCCGTTATTCCCCATATTTTAAAGATTCTGATATGTTTTGATTGGATTTTCTGCCCTTTTGCAAGAAGAAGTCTTGAGTTTATGTCCTTGACATCGTCATCCAAAACCATATCGACTTCTACTTCATCAACATGAACCATGCCCATTTTTATGACACCTGCTTTTTGGATAATTACGCGTTACCTGAAACTTAAATATGTTTGTCGATTCAAAACGATCTTGCAACATATATGCCGATTCGACTTATTATTGGCAAGTTTAACCAGAATTGCTAAAATATAATTAATATCAATAAGATATAAATTTTGCTCCGGTACATGATGAGGCGTTGGTACGTTAACACGGAACCGTGCAGAATTTAAAGGTAGGATTAGTGTCAAAATATTTACATATATAAACAAAAAATTGACGAACATTTTATATATGGAGTGACCAAATTTAAAGGCTCTTTAGGCGGGTGTTTTTTAAAGGTCTTGGTTTAATGCAACAAGTTGTGATTGCAGGTAATACGGGTCATGAAAATTTCAAATGGATGATAAAAAACCCTGTTAGGTGCAGGACCCTAACAGGGTTTACAAAAGGAGGTGTGAATCAAGCTAATGAGAAAATCTTGATTCTTTTGGTTCATAAAAGCAACTTTTGTGCCACTTCCAAGTAACTACAGCAATTGCAAAAAGGCGATTTAACCGAAATTTTTGGTTAAATTTGAGTATCGCCGTCCAAGATATCTTTCAGCGTCCTAACATATTTTAATCAATAGATTTTTTACCATAGTTAATCGTATTACTTTCTTAAGTCACCTTAACCCTCAGCAATATCCTTGGCCATTTTCTTTGCTGTTTTCAGGGCTTCATCACTCATTGCATCAGGAGTTGTACAGAACGGAACCACATATTTACCGACAACATTGCAACTACCATAATTATTCAGCCTGTCGAATACACCTTGGATGAGGTCCGCATTGTCTTCGATGGGACCGGCACATGTCACAAGAAGCGCCGTACGTTTGCCTTGGAGCAGTGATCTGTATTCCGGGCTCCCGTATCCTGTTATCAAGCAAAAGTGTCGGTCGATAAGCGCTTTCAGTTGTGAAGAAAAACCCCAACAGTAAAGCGGTGAAGCATACACCACTGAATCTGCGGATATCATATTTTCAAATATTGACACGGCATCGTCCTTCTGCACGCAGCCAGGTTCATCGGCTTTTTTCTGGCAGGTCCCACATCCCAAGCATCCGTTTACCTCACGGTCGACAATATTAATACGATCAACTTCATGACCCAGATGAGTTAATTCGTCTTCAAACCACCCAAGCACTTTCGCTGTATTACCTTTTTTCTTAGGACTTCCGAGAATAGTTGTTATTTTCATTAAGTTCCCTCCTGCTTATTAAACATGATGAATTAAATAAAACCATTTGTCTGCGGAAAGTGTAAAAAGGCAAATCTTTTTTGTCAAGCGGAAGGGTTTTACATTACTCCTTCCAACATGGCGCCGTTGGTATTACTGATTCATGATTGGGATGGACTGACAGATTATGAGATCAAGCGAGCCAATATGCTCGCTGAATCGGGCTATGCTGTTTTTGCTGCGGATCTGTTTGGTGCCGGCCCGTTAGCGAATCGGCTGACCCCTTCTTTTTTTGATCCATAATCCCGTCTCGATAAATCCCCACTCAAAATCCTGTTGCCAACAAAACTAAAAAACTATAATCTTGATTTATTAACCTCATTTTCCATTAAGTTATCAATCCAGGAAGGAGGACAACTCGTGAACTTCCATCTTAAGAAGTCGTGGACATATAAATTATTATTACTGCCAACTTTCACATCGATCGTTTTTGCATTAACCATCTATCAGACGCAGGCACAGGAGGTCGAGGCAAGCCAAGGAAAAGCTTTGGAAAGCGCAGTATATTACGCCAAAAATACAAATCTTGAATGGGTTGCCGGACCCGACAAAGATACAAACTGGTACGAGGCCAAAAGCTGGGTTAAAAATCTTACCGTTGCCGGCGGCAGTTGGCGTATGCCGACCGTAGAGGAGCTTAAAACCTTATATAAGAAGGGAACAGGGGAACGCAACATGACGCCTTTGCTAAAAACCACCGGATGGTGGGTATGGTCCGGTGAAACCAGGGGTTCGTCGTCGGCGTGGAATTTCAACTTCTACTACGGTTACGAGATCTGGGACGTCCGGGAATACTCCAGCGGCTTCCGGGGTTTTGCAGTGCGTTCCCGAAAATGATGACGGCTGATCTGGCGTTTTGGATGGCTTACAAATACTGATTAATAGACAGGTTTCTATGTTTGTCGACGGATATGAGTAAATCCGCGAAGGTGATTTGATGGTAAATCCACCGGTTGTAAGAATCAAATTCTTTATCTGAATGGGCAAGTGCTTCAAAAACAGAATACCCGCGTTCTTCCATGTCTACCTTAAGCCGGAATCCACGGATGACAAGATCGTCGCTGAAAAGAAATATTTTCAGATTTGGAAACCGCTCCCTGATTTCGTAATGAAGTGACATGATTCCGTCGAGAAGAATAATGCTGCATGGCCTGAGGCGAACCGGCGCGTCGTGTTTGCCGGTCATGTGGTTGTACACCGGAAGGTCAATGTCACGACCTTCGTAGATAAGGGATTTCATTTTATCAATAAGATCCGGAATGTCTGATGCCCTGGGATCATTGCCGCTTATATTACTTTTTTTTCTGAGTTCCCGGTCCAGCATGAAACCGTCCAGGGGCACGTGAACGGCGCTGACGTCATTATGATTAAGGTATGTTAAAAATTCTCTGCAGAAAGTTGTTTTGCCGATACCGGCAGCGCCGGATACAGACACAACCATATCAATATGATGCGCGTACTGTTCTTTTTTTTGAAACGAACGGTTTTTTATATGGTGTTGATAAATTTGGCGGTAAATATGTGAATTGTCGGTCATGGTTGATTTCCATATCACTCAAGTTATACAATCGCTTCGCGATTCTATATAACGCGGCTTCGCCGCTCTAAAAAAGAAAATTCCTATACTATCAAGTTTCGTACCCCAAATTAAGCCCTGACACCCGGCACCGGATCCCCGGTCCCGTGAACGGTTACCCTTTTGACCTTTCGAAAGTATTACTTCTCAAATACCGATAGTTCTGGTTTTGCCGGGCATCACCGTAATGTTTTTGCCACGAATGGTTATGGGAACCTTTTTTTTACCTTTTCCCTCAATTTTAACGGTTAGGGTCTTTGGAGTAAATTCAAAATTGTACCCTATTTTTCGGTAGCGGATCCGGAAGGAAAGACCGCTCCAATGTTTCGGCAGATGCGGGTTTATCTCAATGACATTCCCGGAAAAATCGATTCCGGCAAAATACCTGTAGATAACATCCAGTGTGCCTGCCATTACCCCGCAGTGTATCCCTTCTAAAGTTGTGCCGCCTTGAGTATCAAAAATGTCGCTTTTCATGGCCTCCAGGAACCAGTCCCATGCGGTATTGCCCGCAGTTATATATCCCGAAATAACGGCATGGACGACTTTGCTTAGCGTGGAACCGTGACTGGTTCTCGTTTCGTAATATTCATAGTTGTTCTTTAAAAGTTCGATGGCATCATCCACCGTGTGTCCCAAACTGTTAAGGATTGTTTTCACTGCCTCAGGACCCAGCACATAAAACATCATGAGAACATCCGCCTGCTTTGCAAGCTTGTATTTGTCCGGAGAATCTCCTTCGGCTTTTATAATGCGGTCCAGGCGGTGGATATTCCCATATTTATTCCGATAGTGATTCCAGTCCAGTTCCATCAGGTCCATGTATCCGTCAAACTGGCTGATGATCCCTTGTTTTGTGATGATGACATTCAAATTGCCGGCAATATCTTTCCATCTGCTGATCTCGTCAGTGTTGAATCCGATCTTTTGGCTAAGACCGGCCAATACTTCGGGTCCGAGGTCTTCAACAAGTTTTAGTGCCGTTTTAAAAAGCCATACCACCATTACATTTGTATAGGCATTATCCTTCAGCCCGTGTGATTTGGAACCGGGAAGTTTTTCGTGAAATTCGTCCGGCCCCATGACCCCCTCAATGTGATATTTCCCTGTATCCGCATCAAAGCATGCGATGCTTGACCAAAACCTGGCGATTTCAAGCATAACCTCGGCGCCAAAATCCATCAGGAATTTTCTGTCGCCGGTATCCGCAACATATTTCCAGATATTGTAGAAAACCGCAATGGATACGTGTCTCTGCCTGCGACTTAAGTCCGGACCCCATGTATGATTTGCCGTGTTGTAATGAATCTCCTGGGTTTCCTCGCTTCCGTCATCAGCGGTTTGCCACGGATACATCGCGCCCTTGTATCCGTTCTGTTTGGCATATTTTTTGGCAGCGCCAAGACGTTTGTGCCTGTATTTCAGTATGGCGCGGGTGATTTCCGGAAAATGAAGATTAAAAAAGGGAAGGATATAGAGTTCATCCCAGAATATATGTCCCCGGTATGCCTCACCATGAAGCCCGCGGGCGGTGAAACCGGCATCGATGTTTACGTTATTGGGTGATCCGGATACAAGCAGGTGATAGATGTGCAGTCGTGCGGTCATTTGAATAAATCTGTCGCCGCTGATTTTAATGTCTGCGTTATTCCAGATAGCCTTCCATGCTTTTTTATGGGGTTTGAAAACATCACTATAGTTTTTGACCTTTTTCAAAGCATCCACCGATGCCTTTCTGGGATTTGAAACTCCCGGGTCAAGGGAAGTATAGATGCTTACGATTTTTTCAACCGTATATGTTGCGTTCTCCTCGGCACCCACCGTTATCTCTTCGGCGATTTTCGGAATCGATTTTTTTCCGCATATTGTCTTTTTAAGACCCAGCGGCTTTCCGTTTTTATAAACCTTTGTTTCGGCGCTCATGACAATATGGTACTTGGATCGATTTGTCCGGACGTGGAGAAATATTCCATTAGCTGTCTCCCCATGGGCAACGCCGGCCAGGTGTTTTGATTTCAAATCGCGGTAACGGGCAACACCGTCATTGATTACGGTTCCGTCAAGAGATGACCGTATGGTTATTGATTCAGAATAATTGACGGGGATAAATTCATATTTTATTGCGCACATGTGAGGGGTGGCCATACTTGCAATCCTGCTGCTGCGGATTCTTGTAATCCTTCCAAGGTTATCCTTGCACACCAGTGATCTTTCCATCACCCCCTCGAGCATGTTCAGGTTCTGGGTATAACTTAAAAGTGCCATACTCACCGGACTGATAAACGGTCCAGAGCCGATTTTTATTTCAATAAGAAGCCAGTTCGGACAGTTGACAAAGTCGTTGTTGTAAATGTTCTTGCCCTGTATTTTTGTGGCAATTTTATTATACATTCCGGCAATATAAGTACCGGGATAATGTATATCCGATGCCCGTTCCCCTTCGAAACATCCCCGGGTTCCCAAGTATCCGTTTCCCACGGTGCAGAGTGTTTCTCTCAACTTTTCATCTTTGGAGTCAAAGCCGTTGTAGGTCAGGTTCCAGCCGTCATGCGCAATCCCTTTATCAAACCAATCCACGATGTCCCGGTATGTAATTTCGCCGAGATCGCCCACAACAAGGTCCGCGCCGTTTTGCCTGAGTGTTTCACCGTCAACACCTCTGGCGATACCGAGCGTCAGGCCGAAATTGCCGTTTCGTCCGGCCTGAACCCCGGAAATGGCATCCTCCACAACCACGCATTCTCCGGGCAGAAGGCCGAGGTTTTCAGCAGCTGTCACAAAAATATCCGGATCAGGCTTTCCTTTGAGTTTGAGTTTGTGCGATACGACGCCGTCAACATTTGTTTCAAACAGGTTTTCAATTTTTGCAAGTTTAAGGATCAGGCCACAGTTCTTGCTGGAAGAGGCCACGCCTATTTTGATGCCTTTTTTCTTAAGACTTTTAATGAATTTTATGGAGGTCTCGAAAACGTCAGGTCCTTCCCGGCGAAGCACTTTCTGGAAATCCAGGTTTTTCTTGTTTCCCAGTCCGCAGATGGTTTTTTTATCAGGCGGATCGTCATGGTCGCCAAAAGGCAATGTTATATTCCTGGATTCAAGGAAGCTTTTTACACCTTCCATTCTGGGTTTGCCGTCAACATATTGCAGGTAATCGACATCAGGATCAAACGGCACAAAAGGCCTGTTTTCGCTCTTTGCCGTCTTCTTGAGAAAAACATTGAACATGCTTTCCCATGCAAGACCGTGCACACGGGCCGTACCCGTAATCACTCCGTCCAGATCAAAAATGATACCCTTAAACAGTATTGACGCCATGTTTTACTCCTTTTTTCAACGTTTGAAAAATTATATGGACAACAAATTTAAAATCGTAACCAGCATGTCAGGTTCCGGTACGATAACAGCGTTCGGGCATACCTCTGCGACCCTGCCGGCAAGTTCTTTATCCTCTGTAACAAAAATGGACCAGGTGTCGGGGGTTTTGCTTATAGAGGCCTCTATCATCGGTATATCAGAGGATGTATCCCCGCAGATAAGATGCGGCCCCTCCGACAGGTTAAGCCCTAATTCTGAATCAAGAAATTTTACCGAGTCCGCTTTGTCAAAATCCTTGGGCCCGGATTCAGAGTCTTCGATGGTGAGAATTATTTCAATATCGAGACCGGTATCCTCGATTCTGAAATTTCTGTTTTCCGGATCAATATCCGACACAAGACGTCTAATCCTTTTAAGCAATGCCTCTGATTCATCTTCAGAAACGGACCTGCTGATATCCTGGCGCGCTATGGTTGTCTGGCCAAACTTAAACTGCAACCCGGAACCGATCAGGGAGAACTGCTCGAAAGACGGTTCTTGCAGAAGAGCGCCGATCTTTTGGTTAAGCCTGTCAATAAGCGCCTGCTTTTTATCGCTTATGGGATAGGTCCTCCGGTTTCCGGAAAGGTCGATAAATTCTCTGCCTTTTGAAGCCGCGTAAATAATAGTCTTTTCAGGATTAACACTCACATCAACGATTCCCGGATCTTTCAGAGGGGCGGAGGTTATTATAATAGGATTTTTCACTCTTTTTTTTGCGAATTTGGTAAGAAAAACGGCATTGTAAATGGATTGAACCGAAGACCGATATCTGCCACAGTAATTGTTTATGGTTCCATCCCGGTCAGTAATGAAACAATTAAAATTTAAACCGTTGAGTTTATTCAAACCGTTGTATACATGCTTTTGGAACCCGACATGAAGACCGGAAAGATAGTCAATGAATACTTGTTCACCATTTTCAAGGTAAAAGATGTCCTTTTCCAGTTCTGTGATCTCATAAGTCAGATCCACTTCAATCTTTTTTGAAATATTCCCTATGGAATCATCGAGGTAGAGAATTTTTTTTTCGTTTTCAGAACCGATACCGTCAAGCCATGCAAGGAAATTTTTCAGGGATTTTATCCAGTCAGGCGAAATTTGACGGTTCATGAAAATGTTTTCAACAACGGTAACCCGAACACCTCTGGTTCGGGCCATAAGATCGTAAAATTGCTTTAATGTGGGCTTCATTTGATTGTTGATAAGCGCTCCTTGTTTTATAATGTTCAAATATCTTTGAAAAACCGATTCTTAAATTCTCAAAAAAATGCATGGGTAAAAAGTCTATTAAGAGTTTTAAGATCCGTTTGCTTAATAATAACAGAATCGAAAAAAAAATAAATCTAAATTACACGGCAACCGCCGCCTTGGGCAAATAATTCAAGGTTGAGTATCATGCTCTTCGATTGAAAAAAAGATATACCTAAACACCCCGGAGGGTCTATTGACACCCAACAGTAAATTTCTTATACTTTTGATTCAGACAAAGAGAGTTCACATTAACGCAATCCGCGCAAAAGCATTAGTATCAACTCAATTGAGCGAAAGTCTAAAATGGCCCCTCAAAACCTAAAAAGTATAAGGTTATCTGATAACGATCTGGATTTCCTGGTGGAAACCGTGTCACCGGAGATTACAGATAAATACAGGTTGAAACGAATCATCAGAGAAGATGAAGATTTTAGAAGTACATTTATCAGTGACGAAAAGATTTTCAATCGAGTGATGGATGATGAGGAAATATTATTGAAAATCTCGCCGACCCTTTTGTTTGAAATCTTTCTCAGGAAGGCGGTCAATGATCTTAAAAAGTCAAGTTACACGTTGGAAAAAACCAGGACCATGAGGATTCCGGTATTTGATACCGAGGATGTCATAGCGCTTTTAACCCAAGAGTCTTTACTGGTCTATTTGGCCGATATGCTTTCATCGTTTACTAAAATAAAGAGTTATACCATTTCATTCAGGGAGAGAAAGGGAATCTGGAGAAAAATCCGATTCAATGACATGGATATCTATAGTCTAATGAGCTTTTGTGAAGTGGTGAAGGATGAATACAGGCTCTTTTTGTACAAAAGGATCGCAGATATTTGCCTTTTTATTCTGGGCCTATTCCCGGAATATGTTGAGCGTGATTACCGTTATCCCACATCAGGGGAAGTCAGACCAAAGATATCCGGAAAGGTAAGGATTAGTTCCGAAGCTTACGAGAAAGAAGGTCGAAAGTTCTATAAATTGGCTGCCGAACACCAGATAGCCAAAGAACAAAACTTATCTGAAGTTTTCCGGGCACTTCATGAAAGTTTTCAAAAGGTGAAAAAGCCTTTAAATTTCATCTCCGAACATTATCTCCACCACCAAAGGCATAAACTGTTTGGGTAGTCAGCCAGTTGTAACAGCCTTGAAAACACCTCACGCTGCAGCGGTTTTTTGACTTTGACCTTATAGTCCAGCCCGACTTCTTTGTTAAGTATACGAAAATTTTGCCTTGTACGTCAATCCAGGCAGATCTGGATTAGCCCAAAAGCCCAGATTTTTAAGGACAAAATATAGGAGGTCAATTATGGAACCATTAAATTATCAAGAGACCGCTCAATTCATAAGAGAAAACCTGCGGCTGAAAATATTTCCTTTGGTGGTTAAATTTTTAGAGGATAAATCCGATCTTCCTGAAAAAACACGACAACCTTCCGCTGTTTTGGGTAAACGCATCACCATTTGCCAGGGTGTCACCATGGCCAGGAATTACGGATGGACCGTAGGACTCTCCAAAGAAGATTTGATCTGTGTTCCGGCAATGATCGCCTTTGGTTTCAGCGGTGCAACCCACCCGGCGGATACACTGGGCAAACTTTTCTGTGAAGTGGCCTTTTCCCAAAATGAATCGGGTGGCATTAAAGAGGCTGAAGCCATGACTCGCCTGGAGAACGAGGAATGTCAGGCCATGGTCTTGGCCCCGTTACAAAAAGGGTTATTTGATCCGGATACCGTGGCTATTTTCGGCAACCCTGCTCAGGTCATGAGATTGATTCAATCTTTTGTATTTATCGAAACCACGCGTATTTCCGGCAACTTCGGCGGAAAGGTGGAATGTACCGAATATCTCATTGCCCCTTTTAAAACCGGGTTGCCTCGCATCGCTATACCCGGCATGGGTGATCGCATCTTCTCCATGACCCAGGATGAACGAAATGGTTTTCTCGATACCCGGAAAGTTTCTTGCAGGTTTGGTTGAGGCTTTACTATGTATCACAATCCTTGGAAACGCCATATTCGGGATCGGCCTCCTGTGCGAGACGCTCATCTTTTGGGAGCGGAGTCAAACCTTGATCCTTGATGGTCAGCAGAACGCCGGCTTTATAATGTAAACGGGAGTTATCAAAATGGTTGAGCATGCGGTTGGAATCTATATCGGATTGTTGTTGCTTGCGTGTGTGGTGGCGATTGTCAGTAAGATGGTCACGCAGTTACCGTATACGATATTTTTGACTTTGGTAGGACTATTGATCGGTGTGTTGGGTATCGGACCGGAGATTGAGGAGACGGGATTTGGGCATGATTTAATATTTTTTGTGTTTTTGCCACCATTGCTTTTCCAAGGAGCGTTTCATATGAATCTAAACTCTCTCTTGGAGCAGTTTTGGCCGATTGTGTGTTTTGCAGTGCCGGGGGTTATTGCATCCACCCTGTTGGTGGGAGGAGTTGTCGGATGGTTGGGGGGTATTGGTTCAATGATGGTGGCAATACTTTTTGGCGCCTTGATCTCACCCACAGACCCGGTGAGCGTACTGTCATTGTTCAAGGAGGTGGGGGCACCCGAAGATCTAAAGACAATAGTGGAAGGAGAGTCGCTCTTTAATGACGCCACCGGGGTCGTATTGTTCACGATCCTGCTCGAGGCCCTGCTGGAGGGTCAAGGATTTGGATTCGGCCAAGCCGTAGTTGAATTTGTAAAAGTATCCGTGGGGGGAATATTGCTGGGAGCAGTACTCGGCTGGATCGTTTTTAAGATCATGCGCCATATAGAGGATCATCTGCTGGAAAATGCGCTTTGTCTTGTTTTGGCTTACGGGTCATTCTGGTTGGCCGAAGGAATCCACCTTTCCGGCGTGATTGGAACCGTAATGGCCGGATTGATGATCGGCAACTATGGCCGTCGACTCTCCATGAGCGAAAAGACGACTCAGACGGTTGAAACATTTTTTGAGTCCATTAGTTTCCTGATCAATTCGCTACTGTTTATCTTGATCGGCCTGGAGTTGCGTGAAGTACCGGCAGATATTGTGTGGATGACGGCATTGGTTGCCATTGCCGCGATGCTGATAGGGCGTGCAGCGGTTTCCTACAGTTTTTACTGGTTGCTGAATCAGGTGGGGACCCGGCGACCGAAAAAATGGAAGCATATTCTATTCTGGGGCGGTTTGAGGGGATCGATACCCATTGCCTTGTTGCTTCAATTGCCCAATGAAGGTGTGCTGGTTACATGGCGCCCGGTGTTGTTGGCGTCAGGGTTTGCTTGTGTATTCTTCTCAATGGTGGTTCAGGGAACCACGATGAAACCGCTGATACGCAAGCTCGGTATTTAAGACCTTTTGCAAACCGTCGCCCCTTACCTCAGCAACATTTTATTGAGGAATCGGGGAGTTTTTATTTTTGAGCCCCAAATTAAGCGGAATGAATGATCCGCAACGACATCATACATTGTTTGAATGCATTAGGGATCGTTGCGAAAAAACAGCGCTTTTATGAATTCGTAGTGAAAAAACTAAAAATAATATTCCATATTTATAAAGGAGTGATAATAAACAAACCCGTGAAGGACGCTTCCAACAAAACCACTTCAAACGCCCCAGACGAACCTTACCAAGTGCCGCTCCCCCCGGAACGGCTGATTAGTCTTAAAAACCGAATTTTTATCATTGTGGCATCTTTATTGGCCCTGTTTCTAGCCGCGCTGGACGCACTGGTGATGGGGGCTGCCATGCCGTCTATTGTGGCGCGCCTGGGCGGGCTTCATCTATACAGCTGGGCCTTTTCTTCCTATCTTTTAAGCCGCACGGTAACTCTGCCGCTTTTTGGAAAGCTCTGCGATCTTTACAGCAACAAAAAACTTTTCAATGTTTCCATCTGCATTTTTCTGGCCGGCTCCGTATTGGCCGGAATTTCCCGAAATATGACACAGCTTATTTTATCCCGGAGATTCAGACACTGCTGTCAACAGATGTCCAACAAGCCTTGCGGGAAGTCGTGACCCACGGTGTCATGCCCATGTTCTGGGCATCTTTGATAGCATCAATTGTCTGTCTTGTGTTTGCAATACTGTTGCCTCGTTCCGACGAGTTCGAATATTAATCGCCGATAAAATCTGCCAACTGTCCCTTTCTGACGCTATAAGGAATCCCTCAAACTGTATGGGATGACTCTACCTTTGACCGTTTTAATTTCTCCTTTGAACTTTTTGCCGTTTATGCTATGATAAATGACAAAACTTAATATAATATACTAATAAGTTCAATATATTATGCGCCTTGCCCTAAAACGGGAACGAGTATTTCTACAGATTGACCCCAGAGAAATGGGCTGCGCACCGATGAAAAAGGCGCTGCATTTCACAGGGCAGCTGCAGAGATTGCGGAAAAGGGCCAGATCTGGATGGATACGAACTAGTGTGTCCATCCAGAAATGGTAGGTTTTGGTTTTCGGCAAGGCCCGAGCGAGTTTTCAACCGCAGGCATAGCGCGCTATGTCGAGGATTGAAAACGAGCGAGAACGACGCCGGGGGCCAAAAGATGCCGTTTCTGGATGGACACTGATATGGTTGACAGTTGTCAAGAGGAAAAAAGCATCCTGTCCAACTGTTTTCCAGCGGTCCTTGTCGTGGATCGATTCCAAGGCACTCAAAGAGGCGG
>JAFDHQ010000036.1 GCA_019308685.1 Deltaproteobacteria bacterium | reverse complement strand
AGAAAAAGAAAAGAAAGTCCAGTTGGACTGGCAGGCAGAGTGGGAGCGGTTCGATGCCAAAAAACTTTTTGAGTTTGACCTGGCCACTATTCCTGAAGAAAAATTAAGTGCCATTCGGAAGCGAAAAGAGGTCATAATGGACGGCAACTATGCAGCGCTTTCGATTCTCACCAGAGTGGTAGACGGTCTCTGTGGTTATCCCATTACACCGTCTACACCGATTGCCGAAAATTTTGCCAAGGTTGCCTCGGAGGGCCAGAAGAACCTGTTTGGTTCCGAACTCATGTATTTTCAGCCCAGTGATGAGCTTTCCGCCATTGCTGCGGTAGAGGCCATGGCATCCCAGGGAGGGCGTTATGTGGACAACTCATCTTCCCAGGGACTGGTTTTAAAGACCAAGAATCTCTTTTCAGTGGCCGGCAAACGCTTGCCTGTGGTGATGACCATTATGGCTAGGGAGGTCAACAAAGGATCTTTAAGTATTCATTGTGGTCACACCGATTTTTACGGTGTTCGCAATACTGGTTGGGCCCAATTGGTTGCCGGGGACAACCAGGAACTCCACGATCTGTTACCGATAGCCTTCAAAACCGCCGAGCTGCGACAGGTAATGCTTCCGTGCATGGTCATCGGCGATGGGTTTATCAAATCCCATGCCTTAGAGAACATAAAGGTGCTTTCAGACGATTTTCTCAGGTATTTTGTCGGACCTCCGAACAGATTTTATCAGCCCGATTTTGAGCAAAAGACTTTAACCGGCACCTTTACCGACGTGGATCTTACCATGGAAGGTCAAGTGGCCCAGGATCTTGCTTACCGATTTATTAAAAGGGGCCTTATTGCCGCCATGAACATGATGAACAAAATCATGGGGACGAATTTAAAGGCGGTGGAATGCTACCGCACCGAAGATGCGGAAATGGTAGTTGTCATTCTGGGATCGGCGGCCGGTGTTCTCAAGGATATGGTGGATTACTACCGAGATGTAAAGGGCTTGAAGGTGGGAGTGGTTCGTCCGGTACTTTTCAACCCACCTTGTTTTCAAGAGCTTGCCTACGGCATTCGCAATGCAAAGGTGGTAAGTGTGCTGGAACGATCCGGCATGGCCCATAACCAGCTTCTTTTAGCGGACATACAGTCCGCGCTCCAGGTTTCTCTTCGGGCTGGCCGCGAAGGCAGGCCGGAGCATAAAATCTACGGCCGTACCGACATGCCGACCCTTTTGCACGGGGTTTATGGACTGGGGAGCAAGGATTTTAACAAATACAACGCTGCAGCGGTTATAGAGAATATGTGGGCCTGCTTTCAAGGAAAGACACGCAAGTATTTTCTCCGTGACTATTTTGTCGGAATTGAAGGACCTTATGCATTAGAGCCCAAACCACTTCCGGACTTCAAAAATCGTGAGCTTGGAATGACATTTATCGGCATCGGCGCAGAAGGCGTTAAGACAGCCTTAGAGACGGCGGCGCTTATTTATGCGGAAGGTAATGACAACGGCAAAAGATATATCCAGTCCGGTGCGAGATACGGTGCTGCCAGGAAAGGGGCACCGGTTTTTATGAACCTTAGAATCAGCTCGGGTCCGATCCGCAATTCCTCGGAGCTAACCGAGCACGATGTTCTTGCATTTTTCAATGATAAGTTTCTCTCCGGAGAGATTTTAAGGGATTATTTGGGAGGGCTGAATGAGAACGGTCTTCTGGTTATAAACAGCTCTAGAACAAAAGATGAAATCATGGGATCCTTTCCCCGTGAAATGCGCGAGCTTATTTCAAAGAGAAAAATCAAAATAATTGTCCTGGACGCCACCCGGGCTGCCCTGAAGCATCTCAAACGGAACCTGCCCGGAGCCATGATGCTGGGTCTTATAAACGGTGAGACAAAGATACTATCCGCAGATGATTTCGGAAACAGGTTTCAAAGCATACTTGAGCAAAAGCTGGGACCCAAAAAGGGTCGAGAGATTGTTGAATCGAACATCGCACTTTTAAATGAAGGATCAAAATTGGCAGCTTCAACACCGGAACAAATGCCTGGAGCATTTGCCGGGGTTTCGGATCGTCCGGATCCGGTAGCGGCAATAAAACCCGAAGATTTTGGCAAAGGATTCGGAACTGCCGGTTTGCGAACCAAGCTTTCCCCAAAAGATGAGATGGGTACCATCAAGCCCGTTAATCTGATCAAAAATTATCAGAAACAATTTGAGGAGGATATGGTTAAACCTATCCTGGAGGGTAAAAATGTTTCCTGGGATCGATTTTTGCCCGTGGTTCCGGCGGCCACCTGCAGGTTTAGAGACATGAGCTATATCGGGACACAGATTCCCGTGTGGGATGCGAAAAAATGCATTGCCTGCGGCATGTGCGCTGCTTTGTGCCCGGATTCAGCGATCTATTCCACCATTACGGATCAGCCTATTCCGGATGATGCGGTAGAATATTTCAAAGTTTTCAAAAAACCGCCCAGAGGCATCCCCTGGGAGAGGTTCGCTATGAACCTCAACGTTGTTGATGCCTCCTGCAAAGGGTGTGGGGTTTGTTCCCAGGTCTGTCCGGTGAATGCCTTTACCATGGTGGACAAATCAAAACTAAAAGATACCGATTTTTTACCCAAAAAATACCAGGATCTTGACAATACTTACGATGCAGCCGGTTATGTGGACCGGATGGCCTTAAACCACCAGGTTCTCTTTATTTTTTCAAAGCTATATCCAGGCAAACACACGTTGTGTCCGGGCTGCGGCGAGGGTACGATCAACCTGTTGACCTTTTTTGCATTAGAAAGTTTGCGCAACAGTCCCAAAGGGATCGAGACCTTCTACCAAGGGATCAAAGTTCTGTCGGATATCAACCGGCATGCCATAGATCATATGATCGACCGAGGGTTCAGCATCTATACGATAAATTCTACGGGCTGCAACCAGGTTTCCGAACTGGTTAATCCCTTCAATACCCGGATTTACCAGTCGGGTCACTACGGTTTCGGCACGGCATCTGCTGCTGCTCTCGGGGCCAAATTCAGTATGGACCAGGCATATCATAACGCTTTCAACGATGTATTGACCAAGATTATCGTTTTTGCCGGCGACGGCGCCATTTACGACATCGGCAACGGTCCGTTCAACTATGCCCTGGGCGAAAACTTCGATGTCACCTGGGTAATTTACAACAACGAGGGATATATGAACACCGGGGCTCAAAAATCGGGTGCCACCCGTTTCGGTTGTGACCGATCAACATCCCCGATAGGGGTCAAACATGCCGGCAAGACCACCTTGCACCGTCGGATCGTCAGCCAGGCCACGGCAATTTCACATGTCTATTCGGCCAAACTAACCGTGGACAATCCGTTTTATGCCATCAAGATATTAAAAGAGGCCATCGCTTATTGCGGCCCGTCCGTGGTGGAATTTTTCTCGTACTGTTCACAGGGCCACCAGAGCCATGACTGGGCGGGTCCTTTAATCTCGAGGATGATGAACGAGGCCAGGAAATGGCAGATACAGGTAAGAAGACCGTTCCATAAGCTTGACATCTCGGCCAACCCCGATCCGGACAAAACATATCCGGCCAAAGGGAAGTCGTTTAAAAAAGGTATCAAAAGAGAGCCGGCCACTTTCTATGATGTGGTGAGTATGCTGGGTCAGTACAATCGTCATATCAAGGTTCAGGAAGGTGACGTTATTCCTGAGCTTGTCTTTGTAAACGAGACCGTATCTCTTTTTAGATGGTTCAGAAACCAGTATCTGGCCGGTTACCGTGATACCATGCCCACGGAAGAGGAAGTGGAACAAATTGTCGCTGAGCGCTACAAGATATTTGTGGAGGTTAGCAACTTAATTGTAAATTTATTTTGCTTTGAAAAACCTGATCCTCCGGGCCAAGCCTGACCCGCATTGCGGGGGTCTGATATAGATGGCTCTGCCTTGGAACTTATAAAATTGCTTGTTTTTTTAAATAAGGCGCTGGCTGCAACCATTTGTTTTTGTTGCTATCGTAAAACCATTTGTCCGGGAATCCCCGACGTTTGAGATAGGAAGGATTTTCAGCCCAGTTGATAAGCTCTAAATATGCCCGGTGAATTCTTCTGAATGTATCTGTTTTTCCTCCAAGGTCGGGATGGTGTTTTTTTACCTGAAGCCGGAATGCACTTTTTATTGTCTTTTCAAGTTCCGGAGAACTTAAATCCGACTTATCAAGCTTCAAGTACATCAGCGATGCCTTTTTAACGGCGGGAATTTTTATTTCCGGCGGCATTACAGAACAGAATGCAGGATCATTACGTCTCGCCTTTTCGAGCATGAAACGAGTGGCAAGGTAGTTACGATTGGTTCGTTTTTTTTCGGCCCACCATAAATTTCCAAGAATATCGGACATAATACAGTAGTCCTCGGCGGGTTTTTTTCCGATCGAACGAGGATAGATAAAGCTAAAGATTTCTTTGGAATTATAAGGAAGAACATCCATAACGATCATCATGTCAGTAAAATAAAAGGTCGCATAGCGGGTGTTTAATGTCTTGAGCAAACCGGTTCTTAAATTAAGCGCATACCTGAGCTTCTGTCGGCATTCAATAGAACAATACTTTCGCCGGCCAAGATTTTCATCTGTACCGCAGGAGAGACATCGCCTTTTTATCCGATGATCTGAACAGGGTGTTTTTTTTTGTATAGAACTTTTCATGAAAAATGAAGGTCTCATTGTTATTTTTTTATGTATCCCCACTGAACCAGACGTTGATAGGCATATTTTGCCTTTTCGCCCTGGTTAATAACTTGAAGATATTTATAGTACTCGTTGGCCGATTTTTTGATATGCTGCATTCCTTCCAGAGACAATCCCTTAAAAAAAATTATGTTCGGATTACCTGAAAGTAATTTTTCATAATATTTAAATTCTTCATATGCCGAAGCGTAATCTTTTTGCTTGATTTTAGTAAATCCGGAAAGATAATATGCCTGACCCTCCTGTGGATAGACCATTTTTGCTTTTTCTGCAAAGGATCCGGATTCGGCATAATGTTTCTGGGCCAACTGGCATTTAGACATCATGACAAGTCCCGCATAATCCTCAGGGGTTTGCTTCAAGGCTTTTGAAAAATGGATTTCGGCGTCACCATATTTGTTCTTGGCCATCAGGGTTTCGCCTTTTTGTAACTCTTCAATGGTTAATTTAATTTTCCGCAGTTTCGCCGTATGGTCCATGTAGCGATCTCGGTACAGGGAAAAGCTCTGCGAAGACCGGTATTGTGTATCCACGGCTTCCACAGCAGTACGGTACCGCTCATCGCTCATGGGATGTGTCGCAAACATCAATTCAATGGCACTGGGCTTATATTTGGACGTGCGTCTCAGCATATCCATCAGTCCCACAAATCCCTTTGCGTTATATCCGGCTCGGACCATATATTCTAATCCCAGGGCATCGGCTTCGCGTTCGTTATCTCTGCTGTAAGATGCGAGGAGCGCACCGGCGCCGACCATACCCAGTTGTGATGCCAGATTGCCAAGACCGGAGCTCTGGGTCCCTACAACTGTTGAGAGACCCCCGACAAAGAGGTTTATCAAGGTACTTTTAGACATCTGTTCAGCAGTGTGACGTGCATTAACATGACCGAGTTCATGGCCCAGCAGAGCCGCAAGTTGAGCTTCGTTTTCAAGATCCAGCAGAATTCCCCGGGTTGCAGCGATGCTTCCCCCCGGAAAGGCATAGGCATTCACATATGTCGCGTTCACACCTCGGAACGAATAGGGCATGTGGGGACGGTGGGTTCGGGCGGCTAAGGTTTTGCCGGTTTGATTGATATAATTATTAAGGGCGGTATCCTGCAGAGGACCGTAGTCCGAGGAGAATTGATGGGGGGAGTTTTGTTTGTCTATCTTAATTTCCTGATCTTCCGATACCATCATGAATTGAGGTTTGCCGGTAACCGGGTTTGCTGCACAGCCGACCATAAAACCTGCTGCGGACATTGAAGAAATCCATAAAAATTCTCTACGGGTTATGCCATATTCCGTGCGGCTTTGTATTCGTTTACTTTGCATGTTTGTTTCCTTTGGCCGAATGCAACTTACTTGATACCCTTTTCTTTTTTAATCACTTCATAGGCTGACTGGATTTCACGGAATTTATCACTGGCAAATTTTGCAAATTCTTCAGGCAACCCCTTTGATGCGATCTTGTCAGGGTGATAATCAGACACAAGCTTTCGGTATTGTTTCTTTATATGCTCATTTGAGTCGTTTCTGTTACATCCAAGGACGGCATAATATTTCTCAACATCCTGGATATATTTTGATTTTAGCTTCCTGTATTTTTCATCGTTGAAATTAAATATCCTCACAGCGGACAGGATAAGCTTCTCTTCGTTTGGGCTCAACGTGCCGTCAGCGACAGATACTCTGAGTAATATATCTATCATAAGGTCGAGCATTTGGTACTGGGATCGAAATTGGTTGTAAAACTGGCCGGCAAAAGCATTAAAGTTCTCCGGAGAATCAATGGCAGTATGAAAAATGTTTGTGGCCAGTCGTTTACTTTCAGGGTTTAGGTTCAAGTCGTATACCATAAAATTTTCAACGGCATCTATTTCTTCTTTTGATACCCGGCCGTCTGCTGTGGCAAGCTTTGCGAGCATGGAAAACGCTGCAACGAAAAAGGTGAACTGGGCCTCTTCACCGGTTGAAAGACGGGCTCGTTCTGTTGTGTAGTAGGTTTGACCGCCGGTATCAAACGCATGTCCAAGTGCAGCACCGGCAATTGCACCTAAAGGACCGGCCATAGCAAATCCTATTGTTCCTCCGATGACCTTTCCGAGAAAACCCATAAATTTCTCCTTTGTATCTCCTTAATATGTAACATCTCAAAAAGTTCTGGAATATTGACTGATGACATGGACCTGGCTCCATAATTTAATGGGAAGTGACCTTAATATCTCATCGAATCTGTTCTAGAAATTTTAATGAACGGGGATAATGCCTCCTTGTGTTCAAATAGCATATTTTTATCATGTTTCCAAACCTGAAATAATGACATGAAATGAAAACTTTGTTTGGTTATTGTTCGTGAAATTTCCGCTTGGCCGGCACGGCCAGGCTCAGATAGTTGTTGTTTTCTTGGAACATCAGCTTTTTGTCAACCATCATCTTTAAAAAAGGCTCAATCCTGTCAGCAGCCACAGACGGGAAACGGGCAAGGATTTTTTTTAACGAACGGTGCTTCCAGCAAAAAAGATAAATTGCTCTGGACGTCCCCTCCAGGCGGTGTGTCAGGGATTGGCCGTTAAGTCTTTTCTGGCGTATGATCAGAAAGTTTCTGCCGTCACGAAAGCTTAAGATGTTCTCATGTCTTGGACTCCTATGAAGTTCCCCATACGACTTTTTCCATGACTTCAGCTTTTTTTTGACCGGCTTCCAGAGTTTTCTTTGACTCCCGAGGTCGCCTTGATAGGACTGAATGATAAACCGCATGGCTTTATAAACATCCGGTGGAAATATAGCCGTATAATTACGGTGGTTGAAAACAGATCTGAGTCCGAAGCTTTCAGGGTGCTGCCATACGGGGCTTCCTAATCCGAGCCAAAAATGAACAATCTTTAGCGGACGAAACCATATAACAAAATCCAGGTTTCGGAGCGTTTCGTCCACATCCTTCGGGTCGCTACCGGGAAAATAGAGTATTAGATTTGATGAATTTTTAATACCCATCATTTCGCAGTGTTTCATGATTTCAATATTCTGGATTGTCGTGGTTCCCTTATTGAGTTTCTTAAGGAGCCGAGTGCTGAGTGCCTCGATACCGATTTGGACCTCTTGCATTCCGGCGGCCTGCATGGCTTTCAATACGGGTCCCGATGTGGTGGCCCTGATTTCTCCAAACAGACGAAAATCCTTTCCCAGCTTTGAAATGTCATTAAAAATATCCCGGGATGTTTTCAAAGGGAGAAGGTTGTCCATAAAGGCTACGGAAAGTGTTTTGTACTTCGTGGTTAGATGATCAATTTCCGAAACCACCTGTTCCGGTTTTTTTGATCGATAACCGGCCCACTGGAGGTTGAGATTACAAAAGGCACATCCTGTATATTTTTGATCTTCTTTTTTGCGGCGCCACCAGCAACCTCTTGAGATTTCCATGGGAAGTGTTGGAAAGAAAATTCTATCCGGTCCGAATGATTGCAGCAATTCAAAGTAGTCGTCGTAATCCGGAGGAACAAGATCGGATAACGAATTCATCTGATGAAATTCGGCCGGTGTATTTTTCTCATCGGACTTTGGTGTGATAATCCCTTCAGACGGAGATATTTCTTTACATTGCGGATCCTTAAGATAAGTAATCAATCGGCTCAGGGGAAGCTCACCTTCACCGTTGATCGCAATATCAATTTCCGGAAAAAATTTAAACAGATTCTGTGTCGCCTCACCGGTGAACATGGACCCGCCCACGACAATAAAAAGATTCGGGAATAACTTTTTAACCTGCCTGATGAAATAAAGCGAAGCCGTCAGCTGGCAAAGACATATGGAAAAACCCGCCAAATCATATTCCCCCCAGTCAATGGTATGTATAAAAGTCTCAGAAATTTTTTGAATCTGTTTGGTTAAAATTTCAAAAGGAATTTTTCGCAACAAAGATTTACCGGCAGTCTGTTTATAAAAGATTTTTTCTATATGTTCATGCCGCTCCGGATATAACAGGGCGGCATAAATGGTTTCGGCAAGCCATGTCCGCTCGGAAATTGCTTGATAGCGTCTATATCCGATATCCTCGGCGACTTTTAAATAAAAATGATGCGCATCCACCTTCAGGTCAGGAAACTTTTTTTTTAAATAGGATTTCAGCGTGCCGATTTGGATGGAGGGACGGCTGTAGAGAGGCCAGGGCGTGGAGGTGAGAATTATTTTTTCCAATGGATCTGTATGTTTGAATTCCATGTGTATAAACCTAACCCAGACACCAAGTATTGATTAAATTCCAAATTCCAATATTCAATGACCCAACCGGTTTGTTATTTCTTTGGTTTTGGTCATTGGTATTTGTTTGTAATTTGTTGTTTGTTTTTGACGGGTTATCCAGCGATCATGATGTCGTGTGCTTTTAATCCACAATTTAAAATAAGGTCAAGTGCGGACAGGTTATGAATAAAACTCCCCCAAAGCTGAGGATAAACCGGTGACGGTGGTTTAAGGTCCGCTATTTGAATTCCTGCCTTTGTGAATCTGTCTGCATCAAGGTACTTAATGGCAGCGCTCTGGGACAAAAACTGCGTTGCTCCCAATCTCTTGCAAATTTCTATGAGGAGCCGGTTTCCTCTTTCCTTTATATCAAGTTCGGACAATAACATGACCTCTGTGTCAATCTGAAGATGTTTCATCAAATGACGGATGATTTTAAGGTTTAAATCGATAAGTTTCTCAAATGTTGTTGAAAAAAGTTCTTCTAAAAAGTTGAGGTGGTCCTTAAGATACGGAGCTTTTGCATAAGCATTTTTCAAGCTTTCCAAATGTTTCTTTTCCCATTTTCCGTCATGGCATATCTTGACAGCGCTGATTTTTTGCAGGCCCAAGCCTTTCTTTTTCACAGGCACGGTCATCCATAGGCTTCCCTGGTGGTTTTTAAATCTGTTTCGAGTGGTCCAGGTGGTTCTCCTGGGGAATTGAACGTTATCCAGAATTACAAAAATATCAGAACGATGTGCCTTATAAAAAAAACCGGGATATGGAAAAAAGTAAGGCTGATTTGCAGATACAATCATTTTTTAAGTTGACTTTTTTCAGTATTATCCCCCATATAATTTAGAATTAAAAATTTTTTCAAAAACAAGGGGAAAATTCTAATGGACATTGAGGATATTTACAATCTAATTCCGGACTTTCAATGTACCGACGGCTGTCATGAATGCTGCAAAAACTTTGGGGTGCCTTCCAGAACTAAAGTCGAGGATAAAAGAATCAAGTCGTTCCTTAAAAAAAAATCGATGAAACCCGGAATAGCCCATGGAAACACCTGCCCCTATTTAAATGAAAGCGGTTGTTCTATCTATCCTGTCCGTCCGTTGATCTGTCGCCTGTATGGAACATCCCCGAATTATCGATGCAAAATGAACGTTGCGCCCCTCAGGCTTCTGCATGAAGACGAAGAAGCGGAGATCTTCCATTTATACCGCACCCATTTTTTCTAACTCGTGTCCATCCATAAATGGTCTTTTTGCCCAATCCGCCGGAGGCGGACAAGTCTCTACGTTATGCTCAAAAAATAATCCTCGAAATATCAAACATATGCCTGTGGTTATTTTTTTCGCATGCCTTGATCTTGACCAAAAATCCTCATTTATGGATGGACACGAACTTTTTAATATATCCATTATTTAAGCCGGTAAAAAGGCTCGTCCCCTTTTTTCCCCACCAGCTTCAGTTGACCCCCACATTGCTCGCATACCAAGAGGATGTCCAAAAGCTTCGAATCAGCGTCGGAAGAATCGTCCATGATTACCGAATTTTCGGGAAGATAGATCGATATGCCACATTGCATACACATACATTCTATTTCATTGCTCATGTAATACCCTTATGATAAATGTTGAATTGTTTAATCCCAAGATTTCGACTTTTCAAAAACGATAAAAGCCGGTTTTTTTTTGATCGAAACCCTGAAGGGTTTTTTCTTAAAAGCTAAAAATTTTATGGACCTTCTTAATTTTACGTTGTAGAGAACTACATATAGCAAATTAATAAGATTAATTCCACCTAACCGGAATATTTCATTAAGGTAGATACATATGACACGAGAAACAATCGTACGCTTTGCTCCCAGCCCCACCGGTTACCTTCATATCGGCGGTGCCCGAACAGCGATTTTTAACTGGCTATTTGCTCAAAAAACCGGGGGCAAACTTATCCTTCGAATCGAAGATACGGATGCGGAACGGTCAACTGAAGAATCTATACAAGGAATTATTGAAAGTTTGAAATGGCTGGGGATCACCTGGGATGAAGGCCCCTATTTCCAGTCACAGTTTATTAATGAACATCTGGCCGCTGCACGAAAGCTGATGGAATCGGGGCATGCTTACAAGTGTTTTTGTACAAAAGAGGAACTCGACCGAAAAAGACAGGCCGCATTGAAGCAAAAGAAAGATTTAAAGTATGACGGTACCTGTCGCCGCTTAACACCGGATCAGGTTGCCGAAAAGGAAGCGGCAGGAATTCCTTTCACCATTCGCATGAAGGTGGCGAAAGGCAAGGGTTCTGTTCGTTTTGAAGACACGGTATACGGAACAATTGAATATAAATACGAGGATATTGAGGACTTTGTCGTTGTCCGTTCCAACGGTCAACCTTTGTACCTTCTTTCAAATACGGTGGATGATATTCGTGACCGGATTACCCATGTCATTCGCGGTCAGGACGGGCTGTCAAATACACACCGGCAGATTTTGATCTACCAGGCGCTGGGAGCGCCGGTGCCGCAGTTTGCGCATATGTCGCTCACCCTGGATCCTAAAAAAGCCAAGATTTCTAAGCGCAAGCATGGCGAACGGGTTGCCGTCCACTTTTACAAAGAGCACGGATTTTTACCTTGGGCATTTGTAAATTTTTTGGTGCTATTGGGATGGGCTACGCCTGAATCCAGAGAAATCTTTTCCAGAGAGGAATTAATACAAGCGTTTTCCCTTCAAGGAATCAATCGTGCCAATTCCATCTTCGATGTAAGAACGAATGATCCAAAATATTTTACCGATCCCAAGGCGATAAGTATCAACGCCCACTATCTGAGGACCCTGCCGGTTGAAGAAATCGAACCTTATGTTCGAACCGAACTGGAAAAAGCGGGTCTCTGGAATCCTGAGTATGAGGACGCAAAGCGTCGTTGGTATCTGGATACCGTCCAACTGATTCGCGGCCGGTTCCATGTGACAACCGATTTTGTTTCCCGTGGGCGGGCTTATTTTTCCGACGATTTTCCCATTGAATCCAGGGCACTGAAAAAGAATATTTTCAAGCATCCGGATCTAAAAAAATGGCTTCCCCTGCTGGCAGATCGGTTGCAGGCTTTGGAAAATTTTACGGCTTCGGAAACCGAGGATACCATTCGTGAGATGGCTGAGGAGCTGAAAATCAAACCCGGTGTATTGATCAACGGCATTCGAACCGCTGTTACCGGCCAGCTTGCCGGACCCGGAATTTTTGATATTTTGATCACCCTGGGACAGCGTCGTGTTGTGGATCGCTTGAGAAAGGCGCCGTCACTTTTCGATAAATATAGCTAAAGAATGGAGCTTTGAATATGACAAAAACCGAATTCACTCCGGCCCCTAATTTTATCCGGAATATTATCGCCCAGGACGTAAAAGATAACAAAAACAACGGCCGGGTTGTCACCCGCTTTCCTCCGGAGCCCAACGGATATCTACATATCGGACATGCCAAATCCATTTGTCTTAACTTCGGTATTGCCGCAGAGAATAAGGGGGGTATTTGCAATTTGCGATTTGATGATACCAATCCCGGGAAAGAGGATATTGAATATGTCGAATCAATAATGGAAGACGTCCGATGGCTTGGATTCGATTGGGATGATCGTCTGTTCTATGCATCCGACTACTTTGAGAAACTTTATCAATATGCCGTTCAGTTGATTAAAGCCGGCAAGGCCTATGTGTGCAGCTTGAGTGCCGAAGAGATTCGGGAAAACCGCGGCACCCTGACAACACCGGGAAAGGAAAGCCCCTATCGCAACCGTTCGGTGGCAGAAAACCAGGACCTGTTCGAGCGCATGCGGGCCGGAGAATTTGAGGACGGTTCCCACGTCCTCCGAGCCAAGATTGATATGGCATCGCCAAATGTTCTGATGCGTGATCCCACGCTTTATCGCATTCGACGGATACCTCATCACCGGACAGGTGACAAGTGGTGCATTTATCCGATGTACGACTTTGCCCATTGCCTTTCAGATTCCATAGAAGGAATTACCCATTCTCTTTGCACCCTTGAATTTGAAATCAATCGCCAATTGTACGACTGGATACTGGACGAACTGAACGTGGATTGTCACCCCCAGCAAATCGAATTCGCCCGCCTTAACCTCGGCTATACGGTATTAAGCAAGCGCAAACTTGCAGAATTGGTAAATGGAGGGTATGTCTCAGGATGGGACGATCCTCGAATGCCCACCATTAGCGGCCTGAGGAGACGCGGCTACACACCGGACTCAATCCGAAATTTTTGTGAACGGATCGGAGTGGCCCGGCGGGACAGTGTTGTTGATATCGCATTGCTCGAATACAGCATCAGGGAAGATTTGAATAAACGGGCACAACGGGTCATGGGTGTGTTGCGTCCGCTCAAGGTTGTCATCGACAACTATCCTGAAGGAAGAGTTGAAGAATTGGATGCCTTGAACAACCCTGAAGACCCGGGTATGGGAACACGTAAGATTCCCTTTTCGCGTGTGATTTACATCGAACAGGACGACTTTTTAGAGGATCCGCCGAAAAAGTTTTTCCGTTTGGCGCCCGGCCGTGAAGTACGGCTGAGATATGCGTATTATATTACCTGCGTGAAAGTTATTAAGGATGAAAAAACCGGACAGGTAATCGAACTGCATTGCACCTATGATCCGGACACGCGCGGCGGATCATCCCCGGATGGACGTAAGGTAAAAGCGACGTTACACTGGGTTTCTGCGGTCCATGCGATAAAAACCGAAGCACGCCTTTACGAACATCTCTTTATAAGAGAAAATCCGGATGAGAAGAAGGATGTTGATTTTAAAACATACTTAAATCCGAATTCTTTGGAAAAACTCCCGTTCTTTGTGGAACCCAGTCTTGCCGGTGCGACGCCAGGTAGCAGGTTCCAGTTTGAAAGGCTCGGTTATTTTTGCATTGATTCCAAAGATTCTTCCGACCAAGGCCTAATATTCAACCGAACGGTAACGTTACGGGATACATGGGCCAGAATACAGAAAGCACAGCAAAAAAACAAAAAAAGAGGTAAGCGCTAACCGTTTCGTTCTTTAAAATACGCCGGATTCAAAGGAATATTTATAACATTTCCAAAAAGCAAAAAGGTTATCAAAAGAGGTGAAATCATGCCGATCTACGAATTTTATTGCAGGGACTGTAATACTCTTTTTAACTTTTTTTCCAAAACCATCAATACGACCAAAAAGCCCAAGTGTCCGAAATGCAAAACAAAGACACTTACCCGACAGATTTCTGTGGTGGCGTTTACTGGACGAGCAAAGGAAGACGGCGATCTTGATGATCTGCCATTTGACAGCAGCAAAATGGAACAGGCCATGCAAATGTTGGCGGGTGAAGCGGATAAAATGAACGAAGATGATCCAAAGCAGGCTGCCAACCTTATGCGTAAGCTTTCTGACATGACCGGCCTTAAACTCGGTGACGGCATGGATGAGGCGTTGAGGAGGATGGAAAAAGGTGAAGATCCTGAACAGGTGGAGGCCGAACTCGGTGATATTCTGGAAGAGGAAGACCCGTTTTCTTTGCAGGCGAAAAAGTTAAAAAGCATCAAAACAAGACGCCGAGAACCATTACGGGATGAAACCCTTTATGACTTATGACCGTTTCATAAAAAGGGAATTTGGAGGTTTTAGGGGCTTGGTCAAAGAACATTGACAAATCCATATGCCGAGATTATGTTAAACACTAATTTAGATTTATTTAACAGACGGTTATATTTTTTTAAAAAAGGAGAATATTATGATTGAAGTTAGCAAATTAGCTACAGAACAGATTACCGAATATTTCAAAGGCAAAGACGTTTCACCGATACGGATCTTTTTGAATGCGGGGGGATGAGGCGGACCATCACTCGCCATGGCTCTGGATGAGTCTAAAGATACAGATCACGTTTTTGAAATTGACGGTTTCAAATATATTGTCGATAAAGAGTTTATGGAAAAAGCAAAGCCGATTAAGATAGATTTTTCCGAAATGGGTTTTAAACTCGACTGCGGCATAGATTTCGGACCCGGATGTTCGGGCTGCGGATCAAAAACAACTTCCTGTTGTTAATCATACAGATACCGTTTTTAACCAAGGGCAACACATTGCCTGTGTTGCCCTTTTTTTACTTGTTTGGTAGTCGTCTGGGGTTTTCTCCATTTTTATAAGGCAGCATGTAACCTATCGAATTATTCGGTTGGAAATTCCAAGCTGTCGCTTTCAGATATATAGGGTTCGAGTAGTTGACTCTCAGCAACGTGAAAATCCGATAGTGTCTGGGTTTCATACAGTTCTCTAGCGGCTTTTTCACGAAAATGTATTTTGATGATCTCAATACGTTGTCGAGCCAATTTTTCACCCCCGAGTTTTAAATAAGTAAAAATAATTCGCCGGGTGTAGTCGTCACCTTTAAGTGAGTCGGGAAGCAGATTAATCAAGCGCTGAAAAGCCAATTCCAATTCGTCCGGAATTTTCATTTGATTCTTCATGATATCTCCTGAGTACGGATTTTAAATTTGGCTAACAGTGAGAATAAATCATGAATGAAAAATGTAAAGTATTTTTATCAGAAATTTAAAAAAAATAACAATAGTATATCATACAAGGATTTACTTAAAAACCGGATTGCCTGAATGTTTGTTTGGTTCCGTTGTTTTGTGAATCTAAAATGATATAAAAGTGAAGAATAACGTAGGCTTAAGCGATACCGGTTGAAAAAGTGATATGACTTTGATAGGATTAATACAAATCACACCTCCAAAGATCACGGAAAAAATAAATTGTTATGACCGAAGAAGAATTAAATCCGGAAAAAATACTCAAATTATCAGAAAGTTATTGGGAGACTTGTGCGCTTCATGCGGGAGTTAAACTTGATGTTTTTACCATCATAGGCAAGGATCATCTCATAGGGGAAGATGTGGCCGAAAAACTTAACGGCGACAAAAGAGGTGTTAAAACACTTCTCAACGCCCTTTCCGCCATGGATTTCCTGGTCAAAAAAGAAGATACTTATGCCAACACCCCTTTGAGTTATACTTTTCTGTCCAAAGATTCTCCCCGATATATGGGGCACATCGTCAAGCACCATCACAATTTGATAGATTCCTGGAGCAGACTGGACGTGGCGGTTCAATCCGGCCGTTCGGTAAGGCATAGAGCAACACATACGGACAAAGAACAACGAGAAAATTTTCTCATGGGTATGTTCAATTTGGCGATGAATCTCGCCCCGGTGCTGGCGCCTAAAGTAGATCTTTCCGGTCGACGGCATTTACTTGATCTGGGTGGCGGTCCCGGAACTTATGCCATCCATTTTTGTATGAGCAATCCCCGGCTCAAAGCAACAGTTTATGATCTGCCCACCACTCGACCCTTTGCTGAAAGAACCATCGCTAATTTTAATTTGCAAGACCGGATCGATTTCAAGCCAGTGGATTATCTTAAAGACGAGATTGAAGGAATTTATGACGTTACCTGGCTGTCTCATATTCTCCATGGAGAAGGACCCGAGGACTGTCACAAAATTGTCGGCAAGGCGGTTTCTGCTTTGGAACCCGGGGGAATGATCCTGATCCACGATTTTATTTTAAACAACAGTATGGATGGCCCGCTTTTCCCGGCCCTGTTTTCCCTGAATATGCTTTTGGGAACGCCGTCAGGACGATCCTATTCTGAAAAACAGATAAAGGACATGCTTTCTGATGCCGGGGTCAGGGAAATCCGACGCATTTATTTCGAGTCCCCCAATGACTCGGGAATAATAACCGGTATTGTTTGATGGGGAATAAATCATGAATTATCATCCCATTACCCGCAGAGAATCGATAAAAAAACTTTTTAAAATATGCGGAGGCCTTGCGCTGGCCGACGCCCTGACATGGCCCTTTCAAAAAACGATTTCGGCCTGGGCCGGATCAACCCATAAAAAATTTATTGTTGAGGGGATCGGCCGGAATCATGAATATTCGGTTAAGGCGCTGGTCGGGAAGGTTTTTGAGGCGGCCGGAGGAATACATACATTTGTTTCAAAGCAGGATGTAGTGGTGATCAAACCGAATATTTCCTGGGCAAGGTCCCCTGACCTGGCGGCAACCACCCATCCGGAAGTTTTGGAAGCGGTTGTTGAACTTTGCCAGGAGGCCGGCGCCAAAAAAATCAGAATCGCCGACCATACCATCCATGATGCCAGACGCTGTTTTGCCATCACAGGCGCCGGGATGGTGGCAAAAAAAACCGGAGCGGATCTGGTCTATCCCAGGTCATCCTTGATGCGGAACATGAAATTACAGGGACACCGTTTGGATGTCTGGCCGGTTTTTTTGCCGCTGGTTGAGGCTGACAAAGTCATCAATCTACCGGTTGCCAAGGTCCATAGCCTGAGTGGTCTGACTCTTGGCATGAAAAACTGGATTGGAGCTGTGGGCGGCAGAAGAAGTGCCCTGCATCAGGATATCCATCTGACCATTGTGGATCTGGCCCAATTCTTCAATCCCACGATCACTCTCATAGATGCCACTCGGATCATGGTCTCTAACGGTCCCTCGGGCGGAAGCCGTTCGGATGTGGCGGTCTCGAATCGCCTGATATTGAGTGACGATCCTGTCGCCGCAGATGCTAAAGCCTCCGGTCTTTTTAATTTCCGTCCCAAGGACATCGGTTTCATTCGCCTCGGGGAAAAATGGGGACTTGGCACCACTGAATTCCAGAAACTCCGCCAGCACAAGGTGATCATTTGAAAGCAAACCATCTGGTTTGGATACGACGGGTTAGCCAGACCTTTTTTTTAATTCTTTTCATTTTTCTCCTGGTTGAAAGCCGCCTACCCCAGGACATTTATCTGGATTATTCCATAGCACTTGACGCGAAACAGAACATCGAGCTGGATTATCCGGTAAAATATTTCTTTCAGCTTGATCCTCTCATATGGATTACATCTCTCATATCAGGGCACCAGTGGATCAAAGGATTTGGATGGGCTTTGGGGATTGTTGTCCTGACGTTTTTCTTTGGCAGAATTTTTTGCAGTTTTATCTGCCCATTGGGTACCATTCATCATATGGCGAGTTATATCAGACCGGCACTAAAAAAACAGCGTATGGTCTCTGCCAACCAAAAACACTCCAGCCAGAGATTCAAATATTTTTTGCTTATTCTATTTCTTATGTCTGCATTACTGGGTCTCAATCTTACCGGACTGTTAGATCCCATCTCTTTTTTCTTCCGATCTCTGGCCCTCGCTGTTTTTCCCGGAGTCGGAACAGGGATTAAAGAATTATTAGATCTGGCTGCACAAAGCAATATCAAAATCTTGAATTATATAAGCTACACAGGTGAGGTTCTGATATCACCCGTTTTTGGGTATGGATATAAAGCCTTCAAATCTGCGTGGTTCATCGGCATTCTTTTCCTTTTTATTTTGTTTCTCAACCGTATTCGGCCGCGTTTTTGGTGCCGCACCCTATGTCCTCTGGGTGCGCTTCTGGGAATCTTTGCCAGATTCAGTATCCTGAGATTGGAAAAAGATCCTGAGAAATGCACGAATTGTAATTTGTGTCTTTTATCATGCCAGGGGGCGGCCTCTCCGATGCCGGGACAGGAATGGGACGCCACGGAATGTATGCTTTGCTTTAACTGTTTTAACTCCTGCCCTGAAAATGCCATTGCCTTTAAATTGGCATGGCCGCCGCGCGTCAATAAAAAACCCGATATGGGTCGCCGGGCTGTATTGGGTGGTTTGTTGGCCGGCCTGTCTTTTCCTTTATTGGGGAGGTTGGACGGCAGGTTACACCATGTATCTGATGCACGTCTGATCAGACCTCCGGGTTCATTGCCGGAAAAGGATTTTTTAAAGCTTTGCCAGCGGTGTGGACTCTGTATGAAGGTTTGTCCAACAAATGCGATCAACCCTACACTCACAGAAGCCGGGATAGCCGGGTTCTGGACACCGAATCTCATTATGACCCAAGGGTATTGTGAATATACCTGCACACTGTGCAGCGGGGTTTGTCCCACAGGGGCTATCCGTAAATTATCGGGTAAAGAGAAAATCGAAAGTCCCATCAGGATAGGGTCCGCCTATATAGACCGGGGTCGATGCCTCCCATGGTCGGGAAACGGACCCTGCATCGTCTGCGAAGAACATTGTCCAACTTCTCCCAAAGCCATACGCTTTATCCAAGGGACGTCTTTGTCACTGACAGGGAAGAAAATGAATGTAAAACTGCCTTATGTGGATCTCAAAAGCTGTGTGGGGTGCGGAATCTGTGAATTTAAGTGCCCTGTAAAAGGGAATCCCGCCATCCGGGTGATCGCAGCCGGAGAGTCCAGGTCTGTTGCAAATCAGATTTTACTAACGTTATGAAAGTTATAATAGAAAGGAGGATATTATGGATAAACCGATTGATAATTTTTGGAAAACAAGACTGGCCGATCTTAAGAAAGTTCTGGATTCTAACAACTTCCAAGCTTTTGTGGCGGAAAATACCGATGAAGCCGAAAAGATTGTACTGGAAAAAATTATTCCCGAGACTGCACCCGGGAGTGTTTCATGGGGAGGATCGCTCACATTCACTGCTACGGGACTTTATGATACGTTGAAGAAAAGGAGTGATTTAAAAGTGCTGGACACTTTTGATAAAAACTTGGCCCCTGAAGAAAGTCTGGAGCGTCGCCGGCAGTCACTGCTGGTCGATCTTTTTATCACCGGAAGCAACGCCGTGACCGAAACCGGCCAGCTGGTTAATCTTGATATGATCGGCAACCGTATTGGCGGGATCACTTTCGGCCCGAAACATGTTATTATCCTTGTCGGCCGCAATAAGATTGTCCCTGACCTGGATGCGGCCATGTTCCGTATTAAAAATTATGCGGCTCCAGTCAACACCATGCGACTGGACAAAAAAACACCTTGCGCCAGAACTTCTTATTGCGAAGAATGCAAAAGCCCTGACCGTATTTGCAATACTTGGACGATTACTGAAAAATCGTTTCCCAAAGGAAGGGTGAAAGTTATTTTGATTAATGATGACATAGGATTTTAAACCGCATTCA